>JAFGIB010000134.1 GCA_016929805.1 Deltaproteobacteria bacterium
TCAAGCAGGGCGCAAGCACGACAGGTATCGCCATCAAAAAATGCATGTAAACATCGACCGTCGCCGTTGGGGTCTTGCACGCGATGATCAATAGCAGGTATACTTATTTGATCAACCCCCCACCCATAATAGTCGTCTCTTATCGCGCAGGAAGTTTCCTGACCAACCGGACGCCAGATACCATCATCGCGTCGTATCACGTTACCGTTATCACATACCGCAAACAACTCGTCACCGATGGACAGAAGTCTTTTAATACTCTGACACGGAGAAGCGGTTTGTTCATCGGCAATAATTACTTCGTTTGATTCGAACGCTTGGCCGTCGAATCGCAATATGTTTGGTTCGGAAAATCGAACGCCACCAATTACGATATCGTCGCTTTTCGAACTCGCGGCGCTGAACGCGGAGAACTCCGCGATATCTTCGTTCTCGATAATGCGCCATCCACATCGGCGCCCGACGGCTATATCTCCGTTCTCGGTAATGGCTGCGACACCTTCTTCTTCCAGGTTTAGCAGCGCAACGATAGGAGATTCAACGCCGCGATTGCGTTTATTAAGGCCGTTAAGGGTGCTTTCGAGTATGAGGCCGTTATCACCTACAACAATCAAACGATTATCAGAAAGCGGCCAAACGTCATTCAATCTCTCGTCGGTTCCGGTATTGATACGATTTCAATGTGAAGCTTCGAGATGAAATAAGGCTCCTTGAAATCCAACCAGATAGCGTTCGATTTCGTCCCATCCGCTTCCATCGAAATGAAGCGCTATAGCTTGTTCATCGATCATCCCACGATAATATCCTCCCACCACATAAACGTCATCCTTCCCACTCCCCCAAATATCAAGCAGGTCGCTCGTTGTATAGGTATCCACTTTACGCCAATCGCTACCGTTATAGTGCAATAACGTTCCGCGATCGCCGACCACATACAGATCGTCCGGTGCGCTAGTCCAGATGGCGCGTAACGCATAACTACCAAATTCTCCGAAAACACGTTTCCAAGAGCAGTCGGAATCCAACACGCTTTGGCAGTCGTGAGTATCCGCATCTATTCCAGTATCTTCTATTATGCTTGAGTCCAATATCGTACCTTCGATAGGAACACTGTCGTTGTTGCTGCTGTCCGAAGGTAACGTGGTTACGGCGTCAAAGTCGGGTCGATCTTTATGCATGCCTCGCCGGTCTCATCGATATCGTGAGTCTTTCGAAAAGGGTTGTCGTGCCATACTAAAAAACCTTTTAAAGCCTTCTCAATCGCTTGCTGGCAGTGAAAGACAGTGTCCTCAACCAGCGGCGGAGAGGCGAGGAGATCGTGTTCGGCAGCTCGCAGATCGAGCCTTGCCTTTCCCAACCAAACCTTTGTGCCTTCCAATGCGCGGTATCATGCGGCATGTAGCAATTTGCCCTCCCGAATCACGGTACCGGGAAGCGAAGCCTTGAGATGAAGTCGTGCGTTAAAATACCCCCGAGTGCATACAAGGACGTCGACGGCGGTTCCGATGCCTCTCAAGACTTGATACGCGAACCGGCTTCTTCTTCGTTCTCGAGAAGCGTCATCCGGGACGACAACCAACAGATCGTAATCGCTGTCAGGACCGACATCGCCGCGCGCGCATGACCCAAAAAGATAGATCTTTGATGGCTGATACGCCGTCACTAACCGGCGTACGATTTCTCTTAGCTTTGGTTCATCTATTCGTGGCTCCGCTATAAATGTTATCCTAGCACGTCGCTTCACGAATATCGCTAAAAGCGTAACTAGTTGAACAAACAAAAACCCCAACCACATGAAATGATTGGGGTTTCTTTGCGGGGCGGACGGGACTCGAACCCGCGGCCTCCGGCGTGACAGGCCGGCGTTATAACCAGCTTAACTACCGCCCCGGGGCTCGTGGCGGACCAATACTACCAATAACAGCGCGTCGATGTAGCGCAGCGCTTGACCCGTGTCAAAGGTACCGCGAACAAATCTCAAAAGGCTTCGAAAACCGAAAATACAATAAGCCTATCCGCATGTACAGCAGTTCGAGGTTACGACCGATGGAGAATCCGGTTACCTTTCACCGGCTTGATCGCCACGCGCCGCGGCCAGCGCCACGAGCGCCGCACGAGCCTTGTTGACCGTTTCATCGTATTCCGCGTTCGGTTGGCTCGCCTCCACAATGCCCGCGCCCGCTTGCATGAAAAACTCTCCTCCAGTCTCTACCACGGTGCGAATTGCGATCGCGGTGTCCATGTTGCCGTTGAAGCCGATCCAGCCGACCGCTCCTCCATACACGCCGCGACGTTCCGGCTCCATCTCTTCTATGATTTGCATCGCCCGGACCTTCGGCGCTCCGCTGAGAGTTCCCGCCGGAAATGTCGCCCGCAGCACGTCGATGGCGTCTCGGCCGGACGCGCACTTTCCCTTGACGTTTGAAACGATGTGCATCACGTGAGAATAACGCTCCACGACCATTTCCTCGGTCACACGCACGGTTCCCGGCTCGCTGATTCGTCCCAAATCGTTGCGTCCCAAATCGACGAGCATCACGTGCTCGGCTCGTTCCTTGGGATCCGCGAGCATTTCAACTTCTAGCCTTTGATCTTCTTCCGCATCGCGTCCGCGGCGCCGCGTGCCGGCGATCGGGCGAACCTCTGCGATTCCGTCTTCCAATCGGACCAAGACCTCGGGGCTGGCGCCGGCAATCGTGAGTTTCGGAAACCTCAAGAAGTACATATAGGGCGAGGGGTTGATCACGCGCATTACGCGATAAACGTCGAAACTGTCGATTCCGTCGCCGGCCAAGCGAAAACGCTGGCTCAGAACGACCTGGAAAATATCGCCGGCGCGAATGTACTCCTTGGCTCGCTCGACGGCCTCACAAAACGCCCCTCGGTCAAACGACGAGCGCGGTAGCGCGAGGGTGAGGCTCGCATCCGGAGGCGCGAGCTGTTTCGGAGTTTCGGGATTGAAAAGTTTCTCTTGCGCGCGCTCGATTCGGGCGCAGGCGTCGCGATAGGCTTGCTCAAGATCCCGATCGCTCGATAATTGACAAGCGACCACGATGCGAATGGTCTGGCGGAGGTTGTCGAAGATCAAAACCGTTCCGCCGATGGAGAAGGCGAAATCGTAGCTATTGGGAACCGGCGGATTCTTATCGCCTATCGTCGGCTCAAATCGGCGCACCGCGTCGTAACTGACATATCCTACCGCGCCTCCCCAAAATCGCGGCAATCCGGGTCGCTCGGGCGGTCTGTAGTCTGAAAGGGTTTCGCGCAGCGCCTCCCATGGATTGACCCCGGTTCGCGTCTTGACGCCTTTAGCGGTGATCTCCTCGTACTGGTCGTCGACCCCGCGCACCAATAGGTCGGGCTCAAAACCCACAAAGCTATAGCGCGCCCACTTTTCGCCGCCCTCCACGCTTTCCAATAAGTAGCTACCCGAGCTGCCGCCGAACGTGAGGCTAGCCACCACCGGCGTGATCGAATCCGCCAAAACCTCTTTTACGATCGGAATAACCGTGGCTCGTCGGGCGAGCTGAGAAAACGCTTCAAAAGTTGGTTCTATCTTTGTCATGATCGTCAGTAAGCCCTTGTATTACTACTATCTCTAGCGTTGCCACGCCATGATGAGCACTATGATAATCGCGTTGGGCATTTCTCCTTCTTTCGTTCCTTGCGCGATTCCTATTCCGACCGTGGTGATTTCGGGATCGAAGAGCTGGCTTACCTCTTTAATTCGCTCCAGGGAATCGGCGAGCTTGAGCAAGGTCGCCACCTGGCGAAATCTGTCCGCGGTTTTTCCCAGCCGCTGGTTGATTCGCTTCGCGAGCATCTTGTCGCTGAGATCGGGCCGCGCGAAGTAGCTCAAGGCGGCCTGCCGCGCGTATTCGCTCAGCATATCGTCGCTCGCGACCTCATCCAAGCCTCGCGACGCGCGCGCGTCATTGATCAGGTCCAGAAGCTCATCGGGCGCTTTGCCGAGATCGATATCGGCGACGACTCGAATAAAAACCTGCGTAACCAAATAGGCGGGTTTTGAGCCCTCATCCTGTTTTACAAGGCCGATGCCGACATGAGTCACCTCGCGAGAGAGGATGTTGGCGCGGTGGGCCGGGCTCTGCATCAATCCCGAATGAACCTCCCGAGCGCTGTATCCCCGCCCGATGTTTTCCAGCACGATCGGGCTTTGGATTCCCGCCTTTTTTGCCCTGTCCGCGGCGGTCCCCGTTTGCGGAGAGTCGTGGCCGATAAAACCGTTGCGGTCCATATCGATACAGTGCGCCAGCGCCACCTCGCTCAGCTCGGCGTCTAAATCAAGCGGTTCTAGCCCGTGCTGCGCGCGCGTTTGATTGATTAGTCCGTGGAGCCTGGGGACAAAATCCGAATCGCCCTCCCCTTGCCGCGCGCTGTCGGTACCGGCGATATCGATGCGCCGAGGAATGGGAACGCCGACGTAGATCGGGAAGTTCGCCAACACGGTCGCTCCGTGTTGTCCTTGCGCCAGCAGCTCCAAGCGGTAGGTTCCGATTTGATCCGCCATAATAGATAAGTCAAAACTCGGACCCTTGCCTCCTGTTTGTTGCAGAGTCGTGTTGTCGGGTTTGGTAAGCGCGATGCTCGGGTTGCGATGTCCCGAGGTCAGGCGTCCTTTGAGTCGTATCACCGCGTTCGCCGGCAAACCCCTGGCGGCTTTCGACATCTGAAACCAGCGCCAACTAAAGGCAATTGCTAAAAACGCGGTTCCGTCGATCTCCCGGTAAGCCAAGCCGTAATGCGTATAGTCTTGACGCGCCATGATCTCGCTGATCTTTTGCTTGAGCTGTTGCTCGAGGGAATCGCCACCGGAAACCCCGGCGACAAACAAATGGGGCGCGGGCTCGGGAAGCCCGAAATGACGAGCAGCGAAATCAAGCGCCTCAAACGGCGGGGGCGTTCCGTCCTGATTCAGATTCTCCATCACCCACGAGGCTAACTCGTCCAAACGGCCGTCGCCGCCCAGCCGCCTGCCCGCGCTTTCGCTTTCTGATTCGATCAGCCGGCAGAGAGCCCTATCTCTTTCCGTCGCAGTCGCGGAGCGCGGCGTGGCTTCGGTTCGATAGACACTCGCCTCCTGCCGCTCAATTGAATAGGTTGTTACGGGGCTACCCAAGACGCCCGATCCGGAGCCGCCACAGGTCGCGACCGCCGCAAGTAAAACCGGTATCGCCGTCCAGAATCGCTTCACATCTTCACTCGCACCGTATTAAACCGAATCCGACTCTCAAACCGTTGAAACAAGTGGGAAACAGGCCTTAGACAAAGGACGAAATATCAGGATACCTCTATTTGGTCAAATATCACCTTTTGCGGCGATATCGCTTTGTAGTACTACTCATCGATTCCCATATGGTACATTGCCGAGCTTTGCATAAAACGCACGATCATTGGCTAGCTAACCTCTCGACAAAAAGAGCGGTTTGTCAGTTGATCGTACGTCACCCGTCAGGGTGCTCGGTGGAACGAATAAAGAACGAATGAAAGGAGTTCCGCAATGAGTGGACCGGTAGAACTGAGCAAGCAAGAAAACATCGGCATTATCAGCATCGACAGCCCGCCGGTAAACGCGCTGTCGACCGCGGTCCGTAAAGGCGTCTACGATTGCGTGAAGGAGGCGCTGAATGACGAATCCATCCAAGCCTTGATCATCACTTGTAAGGGAAGGACCTTTATCGTGGGAGCTGACATCCGCGAGTTCGGCAAAAATTTGCCAGGTATAAGAACCGCCCAGCTCGCGGACGAGCTCGAGAAGTGCCCGAAACCGACCGTCGCGGCGATTCATGGGATGGCCTACGGAGGTGGTTTGGAGGTCGCGCTCGGCTGTCACTACCGGGTGGCGACCACGGACGCGCAGGTCGCGTTTCCAGAGATAAAATTGGGTCTCTTACCCGGAGGCGGCGGAACCCAAAGAGCGCCCCGAGCGATGGGCATACGACCGGCCCTGGATTTGATCCTGAGCGGCGATCCGATTGCGGCTAAGATAGCGCTGCAGCAGGGGCTCATCGATGAGTTGGTCGAGGGCGATATCACAAGAGGAGCGATCGCTTTCGCGCAAAAGGTCGTCGCGGGGGGATGCGCGAGACCACAGCTTAGCCGGCGCAACGAAAAGATCGAAGCGGCGAAATCAGACCTCGACGTTTTCGGCGAATACGAAAGGAACATTCCGCCGAAACAGCGCGCCTTCGAGGCGCCCTACCGTTGCATCAAAGCGGTAAGAGCGGCGGTCGAGCTGCCATTCGAAGAGGGCCTGAAAAGAGAGATCGAGCTATTCAAAGAGGCCGAGGCCTCCCACCAATCGGCCGCCCAAAGGCACGTCTTCTTCGCCGAGCGCGAGGTCGCGAAAATCCCCGATCTCCCCAAAGAGACACCGCTGATTCCAATCAGAAAGGTGGGCATCATCGGCGCTGGAACCATGGGCGGCGGAATTGCGATGTGCTTTGTCAACGCCGGCATTCCGGTCGTGCTGCTCGAGCAGTCGCAGCAGTTCTTGGATAAGGGAATCGAGGCTATCTCTAAAAGCTACGCTTCCTCGGTAAAAAAGGGGAAGATGAGTCAGGCGACGATGGACAGGCTCGTCGCGATGATCGTCCCGAGCTTGAGCTACGAAGCCCTTGACGACGTCGATTTGGTCGTGGAAGCGGTTTTCGAGGATATGGGGGTCAAAAAGGAGGTCTTTGAACAGCTCGATAAGATCTGTAAAAAAGAGGCGATTTTAGCGACCAACACATCGACGTTGGACATTGACGAAATCGCCGCCTCAACCTCTCGACCCGAGCAGGTCATCGGTCTTCATTTTTTCAGCCCCGCGAACATCATGCGATTATTGGAAATCGTCCGCGGCGCGAAGAGCTCGAAGTCGGTTGTCGCGACCTCCATGAAGCTCGCGAAAACCATCAAGAAAATCGGCGTATTGGTCGGTGTCTGCCACGGATTCGTCGGCAATCGGATGCTCTATCAATATCGGCGAGAGTCGATGTTTCTGCTCGAAGAGGGCGCGACGCCGGAGCAGGTCGACAAGGTTATCACGGATTTCGGACTGCCCATGGGCCCATTTGCCATGGCCGACCTGGCGGGGCTCGATATCGGCTATCGGGTGCGCAAGGCGCAAGGAAGACCGAAGGACGAGCGTTACTCCGGAACGGTCGCCGATAGGTTGGTCGAGATGAATCGTCTCGGACAAAAGACCAAAGCCGGGTTCTATAAATACGAAGAGGGAGGTAGAACTCCGATTCCCGATCCAGAGGTCAGTCAAATCATCGAGCAGGTTTCCCGGGAGCTTAATATCGAACGACGTCGAATCAGCGATGAGGAGATTCTACAACGCTGCATCTATCCGATGATTAACGAGGGAGCAAAGATACTCGAGGAGAGAATTGCTTTACGTTCTAGCGACATCGATATTATTTGGATTAACGGCTATGGTTTTCCGATATACCGCGGGGGCCCGATGCACTACGCGGAAACGGTCGGGTTAAAGAACGTCTACGAAAAACTCTGCGAATTCAAAGAAAAATATGGAAAAGTTTGGGAGCCTTCACCGTTGTTGGCGCGGCTCGCGAAAGAAGGAAAAAAGTTCTCGGAGCTGTAAGCTCCACCGCGAAAAAAAACCGGCACGGTTCCGAGGAAAAGTAGCTTCTCAAGAAGTGGTGGCGCGTAGAGGAGGATACCTGGGAGCGCGGGCGTCTCGCCCGCATTTTCTCTCTGTTTTTTACCGATACGGATAAAGTGGCCGCGTTCCCGGGTCGTTACGCCACCACTTTTTGAGAAGCTACGCTCTTCTGAGCCTCACCACTAATTGATAAGCAACGAGAAATTTGACGAAAAGTACCATTCCCACGATCATGTGAGATATGTGGGTAAAGGTGTACGCCGGATTTGTTTTAGACCCCTATAGGCGGCAAGCGGGTATTGCGTTGCTCGCCGTGGCGAGCGCCTTGCTCGGTCTTTTTCTATCGCCTGAGCAAGAGGTATTGGCGACAAGCCCGGTTCAAGTTCTCATCGCGGGAAGACCGGTGGACCTGAATCAGAAGCCGCGAGTTCTTGCGATAGAGCTGGCTAAAACCTTTCTTGCAGAGAAAGTCGTGATTCGCGCGAACGACGAATCGCTGGCGGTGCAGCGTTCGGTTCTAGGTGCTCGCGTCGACGTCAAAAGGCTCGCTGGTCTTATCGAGCAATCACGGAATCCGAGATCGCCTCTACGCCGGATTCACGCCCAAACCACACCGAGCTACCCCCTCAATCTGCCGATGCCGTCTGAGTTGGACACCGATCAGGCGATGCCGATTATCCTAACGCTAAAGGACAAGGTGGACCACCAAGCTATCGACGCGCGGGTCGACCCCGCGCGGCAGCTACTCATTCCGTCGCAATCAGGCGCGCGACTCGACCTTTACGCGACGCTCGAAGCCATCGATCGAGCGCTGGTCGATTGGCGCGACACGGTCGGCGCGGCGGTCCAGCGGGTCCCCCCGCAACGAAATATTAATTTTTATAAGGATGTCGATATCAACGCATTGCTAGGCGAGTTCGATACGCGCTATGACAGGTCGTACGAGTCAGACGACAGAACCCACAACCTGAAGATCGCCGCATCCGCGATCGACGGCTACGTGGTTCAACCGGACGAGGTCTTTGATTTCAATCAAATTGTAGGTAGACGAACAAAGACAAACGGCTTTCGCGAAGCCACGGTTATCGCCGAGGGTGAGCTCACGGATGGAGAAGGCGGAGGAACTTGCCAAATATCGAGCACCTTGCACTCCGCGGTCTTTTTGGCGGGCCTACCCATCCTCACCCGTCATCCACATAGCCGGCCGAGCTTCTATATCAAGCTGGGTTTAGACGCAGCGGTCGCGTATCCCGCGCTCAATTTCACCTTTAAAAACGACCTACCCTTCCCCATCGCTGTTGGCATGAAGGTAGAAAACGGAATCGTGCACGCTGAAATTCGCGGCGCCGAGCAAATGCGAACCGTGATATTTGACCGGCGTATCGAAGCGGTTTTTGCCTACAAAAAGAGCGTCAAAGAGGACCCATCTCTCCCGGACGGCGTTCGGGTGTTGATTCAACGCGGCATTCCGGGATTTCGCGTGGTGCGAACCCGGGAGATCATCGACAACAAGACAAACCAGAAGGTTCGCGAAGAAACCAAAGACATCTATCCCGCGACCACCGAGCTGTGGCGCGTAGGAACCGGGCCCGAGGTCAAGGAAGGGTTTGAGTTACCTAAAAACGATAGCCGTCCCGAGTATCTGGTCGATGAATTTCTCACCATAACCCGGCTCGCGGGGAGCGCGGAACTCAAGATCAAACGCGATCCGGGCATTACCGGCCGATACGGTTGGACCAGCCGCGAAGGCTTTTTAGACGCGGCGGAACAAGCAGCAGACTAGACGACAACGCCGACAATCCTACAAATCTCACGCGCGTCTATACGTTCTCAAAAAGTAGTGGCAAAACAAACCGGGAATGCGTCGATCCACAACTTTTTAAGAACTCGGCCGCGGGGCAGTTGCTATTTCTTGAGCTTCTCAATGTTCTTCGAGGTCAGCGTCCAAAGCCCGGGCTCACAACCGGTACAGATATTCGGCGAGGTCAGCGCGTCGTAAGCCTCATGGGTGCCGTAGAGGCAAAGATCCAGCCAATTGAGCGACATCTCCGCCTCCTGAGCCAGGGCGGTCGGGTCCGTCGAGATCGTCATGTGATCACCGGTGGAGCGGGCTACGATCATCGCTGGGATTCCTTCCGGCAAGGCCTCGTAATCCGCGGTGGCGGCGGCGCGAGAGATATCCTCGGCGCCGCCCTCCGCGTAGCCGACGGGAACCGTGATAGCGCCCATTACGTTCACGTCCGTGGTGCCCAATGCACTTGAGCCCGAGAGCACAAACACCGCCGCTACCCGCTCGTCCTTGGCGGCGACGCCGAGAGCGGTGACGCCGCCGCAGGAGTTGCCGGCGGCGACGATCCGGCTGGTATCCAGCTTGCCGGCGTAAGGACTTCCCTGCTTCTGGGCCTCCTCGAGCGCCCAGTCGACCAGAGCGATCTGGTCATCCACCGACGTCATCATGATCGGGTTTCCGTCCGGACCCACGTCAAAGGCAAGCACGACGAAGCCGGCCGAGGCCCACCGCTTGTAAAGCGGCTCCCACGTAAAAGCGCTGCGCAAGCATCCACCATTCGCCCATACGATGACCGGCAACAGACCCGCGGTCTCCGCCACGGCCGCCTCCAGGTCTTCCGGGCGGTATATGTTGAAATAGGGCGCGACGCCTGGGGTCTCCATGATAGTCGGCAACGATAGGCTGGTAGCCGTGGGACGAACGGTGTCGGTTTTTCCCGAGTCGGTCGCTCCTGACTCGGTCGTTCCCGCATCTTCAACCGCGCTCGTCCCGCCCGTGGTCGTCCCAGCCGCGGCGGATCCAGCCGCGCCGGTCCCGGCGGCAGCCGACCCTGCCGCGCTCGACCCGTCGGCAATCGCGGCGTCCATCAGCGATTGAGTGCCGCCCGACCCTGCCGCGCTCTCACCAGCGCCGCCCGACCCTGCCGCAATGTCACCAGCGCCGCCCGGACCCGCGGCACTCGATCCGGCTTCGTTCATCCCCGCCGCGCTTGAACCGGCAACGTTTTCTTTTTCTGCGTCGTCCTCTCCGCACGCACCAAGCACGAGTAACCCCACGAGACCCGCGCTGATCACTGCCGCGAGCGCTCGCGAGCGGCGAGGTGGCAACCCTTTACCTCGGCCGACGTATCCCGCTGAGCCGTTTACGTCCGTGTCCCGAAACGCGGCATAGGATAGTTTTTTAGAAATCGTCGAAAAACCGACCGTTAATGAGCTACCATTTTGCGCCATTTTATTATTCTCCCTATTCCTTCTCATAGTCGTCAAAACCGTACATACGTTATTCTGCACCGCCTAACATTACATAATGTGGCAAAAAAAAGGTCCCGATAGCTGGCTAAAAACCGGCTAAAAACTCCTTAAAAACTCCTTAAAGACCTTTCGCAACCGGGCTGAATCAACCGGTATAAACGCCGCGGGTCGGTAGAACCTCTCAGATACACGCTATAAATAATGGGGCTCGACCTCGCGTTGCCATGCTATCTCGTGTAGGCGAACGCGGGAATCTCGAGCTGCATCTTAAGCTATTGCGAACGGGTGCTCACGGTGTCGTTTCCGCCACCATTCCTCGTTCCGGCGTCCGGCGCGACCGAGTTTGCGTCGTCAAGCGTACCTCCCGCCGTCGCGTTTCCTCCAGCACTCGACTTCTCTGCGTCCGACGTGAAATCTCTGTCATTGTTTAACCTACATCCCATCGGTCCGAGAGCCATTAGCCATAAGCAGATCAGACCCGCGTGAAACAGACTATATCGCGTCATGTAAGTTCCCCACCAAACCGTTGCCTTTTATAAGTTCCATTACTAATAGACACCCTCGTTAAAAATAATTTAGATCGTTTAGACAGGCGCGTCAAACGTTCGGTAGCAGCTATTTCGAGCGGCTATTAAGGAGAAACGAACCGCCGAATTCCTTTTCAAAAGCCGAGACGGCGAAGTTGCGGATCTTTTTTTGCATTCGGAAGAAACGTTTAAGAAACTCGCGGCCCACGGGTGTGAGCTCCGCGCCGCCTCGTTCGTTCCCCCCTCTTCGGCGAATCACGACTTGCAGACCCAATCCTTTTTCAAGATTTCTTATAATACGCAGAGCCTTGGGATAAGAGAGCTTCATGTCGTTGGCGGCTTGACTGATCGAGCGATGTCGTTCGATGCCGTCGAGCAACCAAACGATGCCGATGCCGACAAACGATCGGTCGTCGGCATCGCTGAGCATGACATGAACATCCACCGACATGGGCCGCCGTATAGGTTTCATCCCGGAAACTATACTCTCAAAATAGAGTTTAAACGACCTCGACCATCACGGCGACGCATCTGAGTCGTCGATAAACTCGCCAATCCTTTGTTTGCCTTTATAAACGCGTTTTTTTCTGAGTAGGAAGATTTTGTCGATAGTTTTTTTCCAGCTTTCTGATCTCCTCTTCGAGCGCTTCGACCTCAATCTCTCTCCGAACATCCGCTTCAGTGGAATGACCTTTCGCGCAATACGCTTTGGGACGACTTTCCTTGAGTGCTCGAAGCTCTCTCTTTTTTGCTTCTAGTGTTTTTGCGATTTCGGACATTGGTGCCTCCATGACTCGTTGTGGCTTTTCTCCACTGAGACAATTCTCAGCATGCGAGCGTACCTTCTTGCAGTTTCCATGCCACGCTGGCGCTCGCCAATACTCGCGGTGATCGCGTGCCGGATCGCCACCGAGTGGCTGGATTGTTTAAGCGGCCTCTAGTAACTGGCAGGATATACCGAGAAAAAGCGCCCTCATCGCGTCCTCGGAATCGATCCCCATATTGCCGCTACTACGCGTGAACACCGTTCCCACGGTCGAATCGCCCTTGGCTTGCTCGATGACCCAACGCCATTCATCCGGAACCTGATACGCTGAAATCGACGCGGGCGGCATCGCCGCCGGCATCAACACCTTTTCCCAAATCGGCGCCAACGCGGCTTCCAACTCCGACGGATGTAGCTCGTTGGTCGCGTCACGCATCAGTACATAGGTGTCGTTTCCCAACGGATAGGTCTGCTCGTGACTGCGCGCGCCGCGCACGTAAAGCCAAAAGCCGTTACGCCAGCGAAACGCTTCTAGATAACGCGAGCGTACTTGAGACGCGACCTCGCGATACAACTCCACCGGACGAAGCACGCCGATATTGACCAGCGCGTCGCCCAGACGGCCGCCGTATTGCGACAACATCGCCAGCGCCATATCCATCTCCATCTGCAGGCACTTGCCGCTCTTCACCAAATGCTCGCCCAGCATCTCCTCTCGATTGCTCGATGCGATAAAGTCCGGACGCCCCTCGATAAAGTAGATTTTTTTACGCTGAATACCGTTGTCTAGATAGAGCACGCCCGTTTCGCGGTTCACCGCTAAACTGTGAATCAACGGCAAAAGAATCGCCGCGCGAAGCTCGCCGCGCAGCAACGGTCGAGAGATTTCGTCCTTGCGCCACTGCAAAGCGGGGGTCGCGAAATACCGCTCCAACTCCGGAAGCTGCGAGGCCAGGACATAGCGCTCGGGTCCTTTTGCAACAGGCGTATCCGCGTCGATGACACCCGTGGTCGTCATGCGTACGAGCTCCGGGAAGGGCACCGGTTTGGAAAGATTTCCATCGTCGAGCACGGCGCGATAGGTAGGCTGTTTCGATAGGTCGATCTCGGGAACCGTATGTGAGAATTTCGCGTTGACTAATTTATCGTGTGGAGTCTCCAGATCGACCAACGCGGTCGGCCTAACGCCCGGTAACAAAACCGCTTGGTCTTCCGCTCGTTCGGAAACCAACCGATATTTAAATAGCAAACGGGCGATTACCTCCGGCCCGTTATTCGGTAAGACGCGGCGACGGATGATATCGTCGATAATATCGGCGACCACCCGCGCGTCAGGACGACTCGAGGGGTATCGACTCAACCCTGACAACAGCAACTTATGGACATCGGAGGGAATATAGCGTTTGCTGCGCAACAGCACGCTGAGATCCGCGTCTCGGATTCGCAGAAGAATCTCTAGATCCGTACCCCGGGAAAATAGCGTTTCGCCCATCAGCATTTCAGCCAGAATAATCGATAGAGAGAAGACGTCGCTGCGACTGTCGAGGCTTCTGTTGAGCACCTGTTCGGGAGACATGTACCCGAGCTTTCCGCGAAGATTTCCCGAAGCGGTTTGTTGCTTGCGATTTACCGCCCTGGCAATGCCGAAATCCGCTAGTTTCACGTAGCCGTTACGCGTGATTAAGATATTGGCGGGGCTGACATCGCGATGGACGACTCCCAGCGGCTTGCCCTCGCTGTCGCAGCTATTATGGGCGTAAGAGAGCGCGCGAGCGGTTTGCAGCGCGATATGTAGCGCGGCCTCCAAAGGAACCGCCTCTTTATGCGCGGCCAGCGTCCTTAGCACGTGCGTCACGCTTGTGCCGTCGACCATTTCCATGGCTAGAAACAACTCGCCCTTATCCTCGCCGAAGTCGAATACCTGCACGATGTTCGGATGCTCGAGACGAGCGGCGAGCTTTGCCTCGTCGATAAACATTCTAACAAAAGCCGGATCCCGCCCGATCGCCGGCAGGATTCGTTTTACCGCGACCCTTTTTGTAAATCCGTGCGGACCGACTCGGTGCGCCTCGTAGACCTGAGCCATACCACCAATGCCGAGCTGCTTGCCGATATCGTAGGCTCCCAGTTTTCTCGGACAGTTTCCGGTAATCAGCGACTTCTTCTTTTGTCCCGGATTATCGGAATCCTGGTTCTGGGAAGGGCTTCTGGATGTCACTTCTGGTACCGAAACGCCTCTTGAGTAAACTGTTATTAAAAAACCGACACGCCTAAGCCGCGTGGTCTCTCTCAAGAAATTTTGTTATTTCTTAATTATTGCAATATATTTTTACAAATCTCAAGTTAACAAAACAAAAATTACTAAATAAATATCGGTAGATAGCGGTCACTGGTGGTATCGCTGCTCACATTAATTCACATCACGCTATTTTTCTCGAAATCACGTCTACAAACCGAGGCTACGAAGCGATTAATACGACCGATAGAACACTTTCATAACGATCACCGGGCTCGATTTGCTATAGAGAAACGAAAATAGTTTCGCGTGCTCATACCGCGACAAGGGCGGCGGATAACTCGCTCGTAATATCGATGGCTTTCGCGGCTCGAGCGAGTAGGTTATCAGCTTACCTATCGAAGCCGGTCCGAGTAGGTCGCCGGTTTTTTTAACGAACGCGTCGGCCGCGGTCGCAACCTAAAAAACGCCTCTTCAAACAGTTGCTTTGTTCTTATGATAACAATCGTCGACTATAACGCGGGTAATCTGCGAAGCGTCAAACGAGCTTGCGACGCCGTAGGGATTGGGTCCGAGCTTACCCAGGACCCGGAGGCTGTTATTAGGGCCGAACGAATCGTTTTTCCGGGCGTGGGAAACGCCGCGAGCGCGATGAGGACTTTGGAGGAAACGGGTCTTGCGGAAGCGATAAAAACGGCGTTTTACAAAGGGATTCCGATTCTAGGCATTTGTCTCGGCGCTCAGATCATACTGGAGCGTTCAGAAGAGGGAGAGGTCTTCTGTCTCGGGGTGATCAGAGGCGTAACGCGGCGTTTCGCTCTCAAAAACAAAACCCTTAAAATCCCTCATATGGGTTGGAACGAAGTCCGAGTCGAAATCGACCATCCTCTGCTCAACGGAATTCAAACCGGGGACGAGTTCTACTTCGTCCATTCCTACTTTCCCGACCCCGCGGATCCGATTCACATCTATGCCACGACCGACTACGGCCGAAGATTCTGCTCGGCCTTGGGAAAAGACAACCTTTTCGCCGCGCAATTTCACCCCGAAAAAAGCGGGCGGCTCGGCCTTGAGATCCTGAAGCGTTTCGCCGCCTGGGAGGGGTCGCCATGTTGAGCAAACGGGTTATCGCGTGCCTCGACGTAAAAGACGGCAGGCTGGCCAAAAGCATCAAGTTCGTCAACACCAAGGAAATCGGCGATCCGGTGGAAAAAGCCCGCCAGTACTATCAAGACGGCCTCGACGAGCTGGTGCTGTACGACATCACCGCGTCGAGTGACAAACGCGACATCATGATCGAGGTTGTCGAAAAGGTAGCCTCGCAAATATTTATCCCCTTTTCAGTCGGCGGAGGCATCCGCTCGGTGCAAGACGCGACCAAGCTTCGCATGGCGGGAGCCGAAAAGATCAACGTCAATAGCGCCGCGGTCAAGGACCCCGAGCTGATTACGCGCTGCTCGCACGCTATCGGCGCTCAAAGCACCGTGCTCTCCATGGATGTATTGCGCGTGCGAGCCGGCAGAGCGATCCCTTCGGGTTACGAAATCGTGATCAACGGCGGCCGAACGCGAATGGGTATCGACGCCGTCCAGTGGGCGGTACGCGGGGAGGCTTTGGGCGCGGGCGAGCTGGTTGTCAACTCGATCGACGCCGACGGAACGCTCGAGGGATACGAAATAAAGCTTACACGCATGGTCGCGGATAGCGTCGGTATTCCGGTAATCGCGTCCGGGGGAGCGGGTAAGCCGGAGCACCTCTATGAGGTTTTATCCGAGGGCCGAGCGGATGCGGCGCTGGTCGCTTCCATGGTTCATTACGGAGAATATACTGTAGGAGAGATCAAAGCCTACTTGAACACACGCGACGTGAAGATTCGCATGAGGTATTAGATTGTCGAAGGGAGATAACCATGTCAGCATACGGTGGAAACGGCGACGGTTTCGAAAACGCGGAGGTCATCGAAATGGGCAAAAAATTCGGGGGGCCGGCTAAAAAGCACATCGTTCGGATATTGATCGTGATTCTGATATTGGTGGCGGGCTATAGCGCCTATTACCAAATCGAGCCCGAGGAAGAGGGTCTGATCACGCGCTTCGGTCAATATATCAAAACCGTGCCTCCGGGCCCGCATTTCAAGCTGCCGTTCGGAATCGACCAGGTGATCAAGGTTCCGGTACAACGGCAACTTAAGGAAGAGTTCGGTTTTCGCACCATAAAATCGGGCATCCAATCAGAATACGACAAACCCGAGGAAAATATCCGCGAATCCAGAATGCTCACCGGAGATTTGAACGTCGCAGACGTCGAATGGATCGTTCAGTACAAGATACGCGATTCAAAGCGGTTTGCCTTCAACGTCCGTCGGCCGAACGAGACCCTGCGGGACATGGCCGAGGCGTCGATGCGCCAGGTGATAGGGGACCACAGCGTCACCGAGGTGCTGACCATTGGGCGCGAAGCCATACAAATCAAAGCCAAGGAGGCGCTGCAAGAGTTGTGCAATCGCTTTCAGATCGGCATAGAAATCCGGCAACTGGTTTTACAGGATGTAAACCCACCCGGTCCGGTTCGTGAATCTTTCAACGAGGTCAACCAGGCGATCCAAGAGCGCGAAAGAATGATCAACCAGGCCTGGACCAAGTACAATTCGGTGATTCCGGAAGCGCGGGGAATCGCGGAACAAGCGCTGCAATCGGCCGAGGGTTACGCCACCCAGCGAGTAAACCAAGCGCAAGGCGACGTACAGCGTTTTCTCGCGTTGCAGACCGAATACGCCAAGGCGCCTCGGGTGACCCGCTCGCGGCTCTACCTCGAAACCATGGCCGAGGTTCTGCCGAAAGCGAAGAGCCGAGTCTTCGTAGACGATCAAGTCAAAGGCCTGCTGCCTCTGTTATCCTTGGAGGCGTCCGGCAAGGGAGGTGCGCAATGAACCGGCTCAATCTTTTTGGAATTGCTATTCTTTTGCTGCTGATCATCATCGGCAACGCGTCCGCCTATACCATTTTCGAAACCGAGCAGGTGATCATCACGCAGTTCGGCAAGATCATCGGCGACGCGAAAACCACACCGGGTCTGCACTTCAAGATCCCGTTGATCCAGCAGAAAGTCTCATTCGACAAGCGCTGGTTGGAATGGGACGGCGATCCAAATCAGATCCCGACCAAGGACAAGAAATACGTCTGGGTAGACGCTTACGCGCGCTGGCGAATCTCGGATCCGATCAAGTTTTTTAAACGCCTGCGAGACGAAGCCAGCGCGCATTCGCGTCTGGATGACATTGTCGACGGCGAGATCCGCAACGTCATCGCCAGTCATAATCTCATCGATATGGTTCGCACCAGCTCCCGGACATTTCAAAGCGGCGACGAGGTCGACGACGGCCAAACCGACGAAAGCCTATTCGAGGCGAGCGTGGGACGGGAGAAGCTCAGCCGCTTGGTGCTCGAGAAGGCTTTGGCCGTTGTGCCCGAGTACGGTATCGAGCTGGCGGACGTCCAGTTTAAACGCATCAACTACATCGAGAGCGTGCAAGAAAAGGTATTCGATCGGATGATCTCCGAACGCAAACGCATCGCTCAGCGCTTTCGCTCCGAAGGTCAAGGAAAGGCCTCGGAGATCAGCGGCAAGATCGAACGCGAACGGCTCACGATCGAATCCGAGGCATACCGCAAGGCGGAGGAGATCAAAGGAAAAGCGGACGCGCAAGCGGCGAAGATCTATGCCGATGCCTACAACACCAACCCGGATCTCTATGATTTTCTAAAGACCTTGGAAAGCTATAAAACCGTAATCGATGACCAGACCACGGTGGTGCTTTCCACCAATGTGCAACTGCTCAAATATTTCCGAAAACAAGATTAGCTCCCTTCAGTTCTCGCGCTCGCTTTGGATTAATGGTGCTAATCAAGCAACACGCCGCCGCTTCCACATTGGTCGCGGGCGGATTATTCGTGATCTCCGGTTCTTGGCAAATGGCCGCGGCTTCTCTTGTATCCGGCGTGCTCGTCGATGTCGATCATACGGTCGAATACGCGGTTGAGCACGGGATCAGTTGGGATTTCAAGCGTTTCCTTCACCTGGTATACGAGGCGAAATATAAAAGGGTCTTTTATCTGCTTCACGGCTGGGAATGGTTGGCAGTGGGCCTGATCGCGGTATCGGCTACGGGGTGGACGGCGTGGGGCTCGGGATTACTCGTTGGATACGGGCAGCATCTGCTCTTGGATCAGTTCGGAAATCGGGGAACATTCTGGAGTTATTCGCTTTTGTGGCGCTGGAAGCAAGGATTCGATCACGGCCGCTGTTTTCCCGCTCGCGCTGATGACCTTACCGATACCGGCTAAACCTTACGCTTCTCTCTCGGATAACGGCGATCCCCCTTGCGTACGGTGAGACCCTCGGAATCGTATCGGGAAAACAAAAGCAAACAAAGCTTTCGATTCCCGCCGACGAGGTCGCGAAATTCGCTCACGCTTAGACCGTCCGGGACACTCTTGAGCTTTTCGATGAGTTTCTCCCTACACGAGTCGACCACGCTCTGATGTAGATAGTTGTCCTCAATTCGACATATTTTTCCCGACACGGATAAATAGTGTAATATTTGTTTTAGTTCATTGTCCTTGATTCCGGCTTGGTCGGCCAGCGATCGCAAATCGTTCATGATCGGGGTTTGCATTCCACAATTTCTGAAATAGTTGTCGACGATTCCGATGTTTTGCTTGGATGATTCGCTCAACTTCCCCGATACCTCCGCGGGCAGCCATGTTTTGTTTATCTCCCTGAGTCTCTTATCTCTAATAAGCTTCTCGATGATTTCGCCGAGCACCTCGTCCGCGGCCGGCGACCGTTCCAGCTTTAGAGCCCCTCGTATTTCGTTCAGGTTGATGCCGCGTTCCGATATCGGGTTGCTTCGGTGATACTCCGCGCAGGCTCGGACGATCCCTCGTTCCAGCTCTTGGTATCCCTTTTGATCGACCAAGTAGTCGCCTTTATCGCTTGAAAGCAGCACGATTTCAGGCGACGGGCTTTGCTTTACGGTCTGCAGCACGCGTTCTTTCGACAAATTCAGCTTATTGCCGATCTCTTCCACGGCTACCGGACCACGATGCTTTCCGACCTCCAGCGCGACCAACTCCCCAATATCTCCTTGCGCGATCCGCTTTATCTCCCGGACCAGCTTCTCGCTTCTTCTACGGTGATGAAGCGGCGCCGCGTCGATTACTTTTCCGCCTCCGAGCGTTACGTCGCTCGAGCTGTTGCGTATAACAAACCTATCGCCGAACGACAGTACGCAAGGCTCCACGAGATGACACTGAACGATTCCCGTCTCTCCGCTCTTGAGCGCGTCGCGATCGATCAGGTGAACCCGCGCCTGGTTTTCGTAGGTTCCGCTGTGAAACATCACCTGAGACCAGACACCCATCTCGCTATTCGCCTCGTACAGCGTCAAGGTCGCATCGAATAGCAGGGTATCGGCCAGCACCCGGTCCGCCATGATCATTCCCCGCCTGATCTCCGACTTATCGAGCCGCGCCAAATTGAGCGAAGCGCGATCGCCGGCGCGAATCTCGCCGACCTCGACGCCGTGCCTTTCCATCCGTCTGATCCTCAGCTCCTTACCTTTACCGGGCAAAACATATGCTTTGCTTTCGAGGGCGAGCTTTCCGCTGACCACGGTGCCTGTGACCACCGTGCCGAAACCGCTGGCCGTGAATATTCGGTCGATGTTCATGCGAAAAATGCCGTCGCTGGGCCGATCCTCAACCCGTTCACAAACCCGGTTGATCGCTTTTAATAGATCAGATAATCCGTGGGCGGTTTTAGCCGAAACCGGGATGATCGGCGCCGCTTGCAGGAAGCTGCCGGCGACCAGCTCCTGAACGTCGGCGCGACAAAGCTCTAGTAACGCGTCGTCCACCAGATCGATTTTGGTCAAGGCGATAATCCCGTGCCGGATTTCGAGGATCTCCATGATGCGCAGGTGTTCCCGGGTCTGGGGCATCACGCCGCTGTCCGCGGCGACCACCAGCAGCACAAAATCGATGCCGCTTGCCCCGCCCAACATCGTATGAACAAAATCCCTATGGCCCGGCACATCGATAATTCCGACCGTGCTCCCGTCCTCCAGCGCCAAGTGGGCGAAGCCGAGATGAATTGTGATCCCCCGTTCCCGTTCTTCCCGGTGGGTGTCACACTCGATGCCCGTGAGCGTTTTGATCAACGCGGTCTTACCGTGGTCGATGTGCCCCGCGGTTCCCATGATGAGGTGTTTCATCGATCGACCTTTCCTTGCGCTACGGCGATGATCGCGCTTGCCAGCGGCTCCAATTGCTCGTCTTCTACGGTGAGTAGATCAAATAAGATCTCGCCTTGACGCAGAATCGCAACGACCGGCCGCGGCAACTTCAGAAGCCCGCGATATACCCGCTCGGCGAAGGCTGAACGGGCTCGCTGAGAGGGGTAGTCGGCCGATAGAGCCACGGCATAACTGTCGATTTCTAATCCGGGCAGAGTTCCCCCGCCGCACTGCGCTCTGCTTTTGACAACCAGCGCGGCGATCCCCGAAGCGCCGAGCATCGCAAGCAGTCTTTTCGCGCGCTGTTTTAGGCGCTCATCGCTGACGCCGAGCATGCGGAAAAACGGAAGCTCCGCGAGCAGAGACTCATCCGTCAGGTAGCTTCTGACAACGCACGCCAAAGCGGAAATCGTCAGCTTACCGACTCTGAGCGCTCTCATCATCGGGGCTTGCGCGAGACGGGACACCAGCTCGGCCTTACCGACGATGATCCCGGATTGCGGCCCCCCTAAAAGTTTATCTCCGCTAAAAGTCACCAAATCAGCACCATCGCCCAGCGCCGAGCGGACGTCGGGCTCATTCGCCAGCGATAGCCGCGCGGGCTTACGCAGCAGTCCGGAACCGATGTCGTAGAGCGTGACAAGGCGATGCGACGCCGCCAAGCGCGCCAATTCCCCCACCCCCACTTCCTCGGTAAAACCCGAGATCGTGTAGTTGGATTTGTGTGCTTTGAGAATCACTGCGGTCTCGGGGCCGACCGCCTTTTGGTAATCCGACAGCCTGGTCTTATTCGTGGTTCCGACCTCCACCATGATAGCGCCCGACGCCGCCAAAATCTCGGGAATCCGAAATGAGCCTCCTATCTCGATCAACTCGCCGCGAGAAATGACGACCTCTTTTCCCTTCGCCAGGGTATTGAGAGCGAGAATCAAGGCCGCGGCATTGTTATTCACGACCAGCGAAGCCTCCGCTCCCGTGATAAAAGTCAGCAGCGATGTTAGGTGCGCGTTTCGATCTCCTCGCTCGGCTCGATCTAGATCGAATTCGAGATTACTGTAGCCTGTGATGATATCGCTGATATCGTCCCGCACCTTTGTTCCCAGAGGCGCGCGTCCCAGGTTGGTATGAATCACGACTCCGGTGGCGTTGATCACCGGCTTCAGCGACGGCGTCGAGACTCCCTCGACGACTTCCCGAACCCATGAAATCAATTTCCCGAAATCCGGACATTGGCGCCCTGATTTCATCATCTCCCTTGCGCGGTTAATGCTTTGGCGTACGCCGAAAGTCGCAAGCTCCCTTCCGCTTGTTTCGATGAGCGGCCTCAATTCTTCGTTCTTCAGTAAGGCGTCGACCGAAGGCAACCCGCGGAAATTCGCCGTATGTTCTTTTTCCATATCCAAACACCGTCGTGACGTTGCTTACAAAGGCTTCGCGAAAGGTACCTCGCGAAAAAAACCTCGGCAATGGCCGCGCTATTTCGAATATGTTTTACGCCCTAAAAGCAAACCCAGACCGCCCGGAGAGGGAATGCGACAATCCGAAATCCTTATTCGCGGGCTACGAAGCCGGCGGCAGAGAGGGCAGGAATCGAACCTGCCACGGTCGGTGTTATCCGACCGCTACTGGTTTTGAAGACCAGCCGGAACACCAGTCCCGTCCTCTCCAAAAAGCGAATCTATATAGTATTTCGTAACCGGTTTGCCAAATCCAAAGCCGAATTGTCACGCTGCATCCCTCGCGCGTATCAAAGGCGCGATAAAGGATATCCCTCAGCACAAGCCTGCCGGCCCTGCGGGCGCGCGCGGTCTTACAGCCGAATTGGCCGCCGACTTGTTTGACCCCTGAACGCTTACGATTTTGGCGGACTACCTCTCACCACAACTAGTGGTTTTATCGAAATAAAAGCATTACATCTTATTACTTCAGACGACATCATCAGGCACTATTAAGGCGATTTTTCATAGGCGGGGTTCGGTTTTTACTGTGGACAGACGTTCTATTATTTCTGTATTATTACACACATAACAGTAATACGTCAGAAAAGACCGTGAGACTCAAAGTACGCATTATCGTATTAAGTCCGGGACGCTCCGCGCGACAGTACGATATTTTTCCCTTATTGAGCCCTCTTATAATTTTTATGGCGATAGCACCCTTATTCGGCGGAGTAGCGCTTAACCGCTGTTATGGTTATCTAATCAATATCCAAGTGGCAAAAGCTGATTTTACGCCGGTTACGAACGAGGCGCGCGAAAGTGAAGACAAAGTTCGCTCCTCAGCCGCGACCCGGGACGCGGCTTCTTTACAGATCCCCGACCGCTGGCAAGCGTTTAGCATTGAGGACTACAACGGCTTTAAACCCGCGAAGGAAATATTCAACCGCGACAGCGGCTTAACGTTGTCCGAAGAAGAGGCGGATTTTGGTCGCGCTTCCGAGGGCTATCCTGAGGCCTTTGTACCTGTCTCAAATAGCATCAGCGCGCGCGTGGTTAAGTACGGTTATCGAACGATGGGGCGTATCCGCCAGTTATTCGATTTCGACAAATCAAGTGAGTTGGCCAACGGTATGCTCCGTATCCATTCACTTCATACCGGAGAGACGCTCAAGGCGCGACTTCTGGACTCTAACGGGGTGGTCGACTCGACGGTTCTCAGCGAGCTCAGCCATCTGATGCGGTGTCGCCGGACGACGGACGAGGTGTCGATCGATCCCAAGCTCGCTCAAATCCTGGTGCAGATCAGCGCCGCGTATAATCGTTCGGTTTATCTCGTATCAGGGCATCGCTCGGCCGATGCGGTAGGAACCAACCCCACCAGCCAGCACGTCTTGGGAAGAGCCGCGGATATCAAGGTGCCGGGGGTTCCGATCTCAGCCTTACAGCAACTCGCGATCAAGCTTGGGGCACGGGGAATCGGTCTATATCCGGAAAAACAATTCATCCACGTCGACGTGCGCAAATCGCCCAAGTACTTCTGGATCTACTCCCGTTACGGGACGGAGATACCCCTGCCGATTCGCCCCGGAACTTAAAGGCCGGTACCTTCTCAAGAAGTGGTGGCGTAACGACCTCGGAACGCGGCCGAAACGAGGCCGTATAGGTTCGCCCCTTGGTAGTATTGATATAAAGAACTTGCCCGTGCCCTTGCCCCTGCCCAAGTAACTCAAAAATGAGAAACGTATTGATTTCAGCACGATTGCACCGTGTAAGGAAAGTTCTTCCGTTACAAAAAAACGGGCAAGGGCACGGGCAAGTTGATCTCCTTTCAGGAATCTACATCTGTTCGCCACGACTTTTTGAGAAGCTACAAAGGCCAACGATCGCCTGGACGGCGCAAAACATACTGCTAGACCTCGGGATCGACTAAGCGTTCACGCCGCGAAAAAAAAGAGCCGGATTTGCTCGAAAGATCAAGTCGGCCACGGGACCGGCGGGCTGTGTAACCGGCATACGAGACAAGCGGGACCGAAAAGTCATGGTGATTTTACGGGATAAATTGATCACCGTTTCAGCCAAGAGGCTATACGCGGAGAACGACTACGAAATCGAATCATTGTCCAAGAACCGCCACGGGCGATTCGCCGTGTCTAAAAGCTTTTCGGGTCGTCTCGATTTTTTGCTCGCCGCGGCGCTGGTTCTGCTTTCGACGCCGTTGATGTCTCAATGCGGAGGTAACAGCCCTCGGGTTGACGAACAGGAAAGAAATATCGATTCCGCATTTAGAACTATCCAAATTCACGAAGCCGAGCTCGAGGCCCACCGGGAAATGCTGTGGACCGGCGATCTCGTATGCGAGAGAAGCTGTGACGCCGCCGAATCACTTTGCCTTCAAAGCCGGGATATCTGTACGATCGCGCGCCGAATCAAAGACGGTGATGCGCTAACTCGTTGTAGACGAGCGACCGATACCTGTTATCAGGAAACAAGACGTGTTAGTGTGCGCTGTCGTTGTCGCAAACAAGTCACCTACAGAAGCCATGACGAATTGGATTGAAGAAGCCGAATCAGCGCTGGACGGTAATCCCTCGCAAATGGCAGAAGTACTGCCGAACTTTCGCCCTCCCCTTTTTGACCTTCAAGGGGTACAAGCGATAACCTCTCCGGTTCTGGCGATTTTCTTTTGGGCGGTGGAAATCCTGCGGGAAAACCTCAGCGACCATCCGCTCGATCCACTCGCGCTTCTGCTTAGATTGATCGCCTTGGCGTTTACGCTTCGAGCGGTATTGATGGGGAAAATGCTCTGGTCGAGGTTTCGCGCGTGGTCGGCTTATCGACGGTATGGTCTCGCGCTTACGGACTACGGTTTAGTCCTACGAACGCCGGCGTGTGATCTGGTGGTCGACCGCAACGATATCGTCGGTATCCGAGAACAAGGATACGTGTTTCGACCCCGCGGACGGCGTTGGCGCGACGTATATGTGATAACGCGGCCTCAAAGCGGTAGACACTATCTCGCTATTCCGCCTTTTTTTGAAAGCACGTCGACGCTACTGGCGGAAAAACTAACCCGCTGGCTCGGCGTGCCTTCGCATCCAACCAACCCGATCCACCCCAAGCCCGGCACAAGCATCAGTGGCCTTTATAACAAAATAGCCTCGGGCGAACGGCCCGAAGGTATCACCGTGATCCGCAACAGCAGCTCTTGGATCAAGCTCGGCCCGTACGCGACCGTGCTCCTCGGCGTCGCGATACTCTATGGATAT
The DNA here is from genome assembly GCA_016929805.1 of Deltaproteobacteria bacterium. Classification (GTDB taxonomy): domain Bacteria; phylum Myxococcota_A; class Polyangia; order Polyangiales; family JAFGIB01; genus JAFGIB01. The sequence goes on from JAFGIB010000134.1 coordinate 25,427, forward strand.
CTACGCCTTCCGGTCGATGCGTGGGGTCGTATAAGCCCCTTGGCTCCTCTGGTGCTGGTGCTCACGCTCGTGGTAGTGCCCTCTGCCTGGGGTTGGCTTACTTGGCAGAATATCAAGCCGCGTAGAGGCATCGCGCTGCTGCTTACGCCAGCGGAAATGGTGATGCGCGCCAAACAGCAGTTGCTCCGGGTAAGATGGTCGAATCTCTTGCGTGTCGATATCGATCTGAAAAGCGTATGGTCGGTGCTCGAGGGGGTCAATGAAAACAAAACCTTGGTTATTCTTAGAAGAAACGAGCCGGAAATTCGCTACCGTGAGATATTTCTAGATGAACCGCTGGAGGTCGTTCTAGTCTTGATAGAAGCCTATCGCAAAGGGCTGTTACCCTGAGTCGTAGAGCCCACGGCCTCCCGGCGCCAAAAAGCGGCCGGGGACGGAGATTTTAGGCACAATTTCAATAATTCGCTTCATTTGACGTTAGCAGTAGCAATTCGCGAACGGAATGAATATCATAGCGCTATGCGAAAACACCGATTAACCCCCCGATTTTTTAGTCGATCCGTCCCGTATTTCAACTCCGCCGCGCTGCTCTTCGGCGTTTTGTTCAGCATCAGCGCGTGCGGATCTGAAACCATACTGAACTTGAGAACCGGGAAACCCGATGATCTCAAGTTAGAACCAACGCTTCAACTTAAAAAATACGCTTATAAGAAAGTTACGATAACTCCGTTGGAGAAAGGTGTCGAGCTCAAGAACGTTGAGATAGAAACGGTTCGCGAAAAGCAAACCGACTACTATGCAATCGAGCTGGAAAAGGTCCTTGTTCGCTACGGGCTTCAAGTCCTATCGCCAGAATTCATCGCTGGAATCAAACCGCAAGCTCGGGCCGGCAAATCCTCCCTCTCCTCGGCTGAAAAAGCCTTGGTCCTCGGATCAAAGACCAAAGCGGACGCGGTATTGCTGCTGCAAAAGGTTGAGGTGCGCGGTCTGGCAAAATACTACGAAATACAAGAAGGCATGATAAGCGAAGTCGAACCGGGGCTTGTTCGCGTCGACGATGATGGAGAACCGTACCACGCCGAGTCAGAGGAGTGTCTCTATCGGGTGCCTTACTACGAGGTTAGGATAGAGGCCAAAGCGGTGGATTCAGCGACCGCCGACGTACTGTGGTACGGATCGGGCCGGCAGTCTTCGATCGACGTGGCGCCGCAGGATTGGGTGGCTAAGATCGGAGACGATTGCGAGTTGTTGGACGAGAACTATATTTACGGCGACTACCTGAATAGCGAGGCGACGCTAGAAGCGGTGGTGACCAACCTGGCGAAAAGGCTGCTCACGCCCTTTGCCAAAGACGCCGCCGGCGGCGAGCCGATTGTGCGCGAGGCGAAAAAGGCCCCGGTCACTCCGCCGCCCGAGCCCGTGGTTGAGCCTGAACCGCCAAAAGTAAAAACGGCGGTCGTTTCGGCCAAAAACGTGGCCTTACGCGAAGGGCCGTCCAAGAGAAGCGGTAGAAAGGCCAAAGTCCCGCGCAAAACCAAGGTAGAGATTTTGGAAGTGATGGGCGAATGGTACAAGGTCAAGGTTCAAGACGGCACGGTCGGCTGGATCAACGAAGCGATGATCATCGTCAATGAATAGCCGTTTTTTCTAAGAGCGTGTTTACCTTAACGTTGCAAAAAATCCGTCGGCGTAAAGCGCTTCGCTCGCGAAAAATAGCGCGAACTAAGGGCTCGCGCAAAAATAACTTCACTTTTTTTAGACCTCACTGAGGGTGCACTAAGCTGCGGTCCAAAAAAAGTTCCGCGCGCCCTTATTTCATCGCTTTTTTCGCGTTTCCGCTCGACGTTTTTTGCAA
>JAFGIB010000135.1 GCA_016929805.1 Deltaproteobacteria bacterium
GTGAGGTCCAAAAAAAGTGAGCACGCCCTTAGTTCGCGCTATTTTTCGCGAGCGAAGCGCTTTACGCCGACGGATTTTTTGCAACGTGAAGGTAATTACAGGTGAAAAGCCAAGCCGATTTCCAAATCAAAACGCCCCGGGTTAGGGTCCAGTAGCGTTATTCTGGATCCTTCGAGCTCGGCTACATAAGCGAAATTGCGAATAAAAACCTCAAGGCCAAGAGCGATAAAAAGCCCCACGTGTCTCTCGAGAAAGTATTCGACTCGCGCTCGCGATAATAAAGCAAAGGCGATTCCCGATTGATCAGGCGTTTCCGTCAGTAACCGGTCGAGCCCTCGCTGACTCGACACCGGCTGCGAACGCCGGGCGATACTGTCTAAAATCACGCCCAGCTCTCCCTCAAAGGCCAGAACGCCTAGACGATATTGATATCCGGCGAACAATTCAAAGGGATCTCTTTCGACACGAAATTCGACCACGCCCTCGTTTCCGTAAAGGTCTGTAGCGATATTCGTACCGGGTGTCCAAAGGTATCCTATCCCTGCGATAAGACCGAACTCTGTAATCCAGCCCGCCCAGATAGCGATTCCGCTTTGCCACGGCTTCTGTTGCGCAAAGGTCGTGCCCCGGTATGCGGCGGCGAATCGAGCCTGTCCGCTTTTAGTGGAATACGATTGCGGCTTCTCTGCTCGATCTCGCTGGTTGCGCGGTTTGAACCTCGTATCGCGGTCACGGGTATCGACCTCATTCGCCGTATCCGATGATCCGGTCGCGGGCTTCAATCCGGGATGAATTTCCATCCAATCATCGCCCTTATCGTCCTTCTTTTCCGCCGCCTGTAGTCCGATGGTTTGCCCTTCTAAAAGCGCCTTAGTCGAATTTCGAGTGATGACCGCGATGGCTTCGACGGTAGCGGTCAAGCTTTCGAGCCCGGGGCCGGCGCGCCGAACTAAAACCCGTTCTCCCGCGGGATCGACCAGATAAAGCAACCAGCTTTCCCCGTGATTGACGTCTAGCCAGAACACACCTACCGCGTCTTGCGGTTGCGCTATGGTCTTTCCCCGTTCGATTAGATTCCGCAGCTCGGATGATTCGAAGACCCCGCCATTAAAAACAAGTCGAACGTCAACATCGGACAACTGCGCTTTAAGCGCTTCCAATATCGAATTTAAAATAGCCGGGTCGCTCTCTATAAAAACGTTAAAAATAACCGCTTTCACCCTTTTCGGCTCTATAGTCGGTTGCGAGGCTTGCTGACCGTCCTGTAGCTCGGAAGGCGGTGATTCCTCCGGTTCCGAGTTGAGAATCGGCTCTTCCGACCCTCCATCCTCTCCAGATGGCTCTTCTCGTATTTCGGCTCTATTTTCCTGTTTTTCCTGTGAAGCGACATTTGTTGAAGCGACTAAAAGGATCGTCCAAAACGAGATAGAGGCGATGCCCATACCGCGCCGCAACCTGACTCGGCGGTCAGTCGAGCAAGAATCGCCGTTCGCGCCGAGAGGGCACCCGTGGGTTCGACAACATTCATTCATGCGGGTAACGTCCGCTGCGCGTATTCATCTATGAAGGGAGATTTTAGTAAAGATCAAAAATAAAAAAACCAGCTAAATATTATGGCAATTACCACTGATTCCATAATATAAAAGGCACAGAAATCGGCAACAAGGACCTTCACTCGTGGCCGAAAAACGTGCCGCGCGTCACATGCTCCTTAGTGGCGCGTTCCGCGAAACTTTCTAAACGATTCCGGTTTAGCAACTTATAAAAAAGATATCCTCTCATGACTATTACCGAGCACCGACATAGCGATTATCCAGGGAACGCAGTAGGCATTACGAGAAGGGAGACTTTTATGCGTGGCAACCAAAGAACAATAGGGGTTTTTCTCGGCTCTCTTTTACTTTGTTCAACCGTCGGCTGTGGAATGCGTTCGAATCTCGACGAGGGCGATAAGGACGAGGACGAAAAGACAGCGGAGAAGACCGCGGCCGGCTCGATGGATTCCGGTACCAAGGAGGAGGTCGGCGGTAGTGGTAGGGGCGAAAAGCCGGGTTATTGCGGAGATGGCCGGCTGGATTTGCTCACCGAGCAATGCGACGGCGATAATTTGGGATACGCTAGCTGCGAATCCCTCGGCCAGGGCGTGGGTGTGTTGAAATGCAGCCCGGGCTGTTATTTCGACGTTTCGATGTGCGTCACCCCCCTGGAACCGGAAATCACGCCGCCGGAGGATACCACCACTCCGGTTGGAAACGAAACGGGCTACGGCGACAACCCGTTTACGGATATCATAAACCGCATTCGTAACCGTGACGCCGGTACGAGCGACGGAGGCTCGCTATTCGGCAATCGCCGTAACTAAAACCAGTCGAGAAACCGGCATTAATCAGCAACATAATGCTATAGACGGCAACAGCAGCACCGAGTAAATCTACAGTTATTGAACCCATAGACGCGACGGCTGGGGTATTTTACGTTTTAGCGTAAAAGGAGGAGATGGTTATCCATGCATGGTCTAGCAAAAGCATCGACGATTTTTCGATTCAGGCGGCTCGTAACCGGCTTTTTTTTGGCTCTAATCGCCGATCCGACGGTCGGGCTGGCGCAAGAAGATTTTTCGGTGGCGGAACCTGTAGTGACTCCAGAAACGGCGGAATCGCCGTACATTGGTCCCGATGTTTTCACTCCAGAGCCCTTGCCGGCGCCGGCGGAATTCTCGACGCCCGCCGCTACCGCGCCGTCTCAGCCGGTGACGCCAGAGCCCGTACCCGTTGAAGCGCAAGCGGCGGCAGGTAGCAGCGCCCAGGCCGGCGTTGAAGCGTCCGTAACGGGAGGCTTGCAAATAGGCTCTCAACCGGGGCTGCGAGACACGGGAGAGCAGGATTACGGAAGCGGCGATATGGAACTGTGGAAGCGGCGATATCGAAGGTATAACTCGCTCGAGGGCAGTACCGGCGGGATACACCTGGTCGACGCGCGATCCGGAGCTCCCACATCGGTCCGCATCCAGTTCGCGCTAAACGGATTCGCCTCAGATGATTTCCTCAGTAAAGGCGACGAGGTCGAACAGATCGGCCAAGCGCTAGCGGTTGGCTGGACGCCTATCGAATACTTGGAGGTCTTTGGTCGCATCTATAACAACTCGACGGTCGTAAATAAACCGAGTCCGGGATCGGACGATGACGAACCCGCGCCGAGGCATTACAACTCTCAAGGAAACGCGTTGTTGGGAGTCAAGGCGGGCGATTCGGTGACGACCGCGCTCGCTTTGGGCGGCGACCTCGGCATTGTCTTTCCGAATCAATCGGGAGGCATCGGCGTAACGCTTTCGGGCATTAGCTTGGGTCTTCGCGGCTCCGCGGAAGTCGACCTGCGGGAGCTGGATAATCCGGCGCCGTTTATCGGTCGAGTCAATCTACGATATCTTTTCGACCATTCTGAGATGCTGGTGGAGGATACGGAAAATAACCGTTACGACAAGTTATCGGACCCCAAGGACAAAGAAAAAGAGGTCGCTCACTTGGTCAGCCGCGAGGAACGGTTTGGTTTGGGCATCAATCGCGTGGATTTCTTTTCCGTCGGTTTAGGGGTGGAGCTTCCGCTCGAGGTGGCCGAGGAATTCTACTTGCATCCCGCCCTGGAGTGGAACGTTTCGGTCCCGTTCAACCGTCGCGGCTTTACTTGCGTATTTGTCAAGGAGGATTCGGAGGAAGAAGGCGAAGCCGCTGAAGAGGGAGGTTACGCCGATGATGGTTGTATGGAAAAGGAAGGCGTAGATGCCATTCCCATGCTCTTAACGCTAGGGGTGCGCGTGGTCACTCCGATCCGGGGGCTTTCAACCTTCTTGGGAGCGGATATCGGGCTGACGGGCACCTCGAGCTTCGTTCGCGAGCTGGCGCCCACCGCTCCTTTCCAACTGCTTTTCGCCCTCTCTTACGATTTCGACGCGCGTCCCGCGGCTCTGCCGGCGGTGCAAACTCCGGCCCCACCGGTCGAGCTGGCGAACGCCTCCACGCGGTAATACGCCAGAGAACATTTCATCGGGATGATACCGATCTCGATTCAACGCGCGTTTCGCATCGCAAGGTACGCTCTGATGCTATCTGCCGCCCCGGGAATTTCAGCCTTTGGATCTTCCCAACCAAAGATGTCGTAACAGCGGCCCGCAACCCATAATACGACGCTCTTCGCCACTCTTTGTTCCGCCGGAATGCTGAGATAAGCGACCAAACCCTCGAACCCCCTGGTGGCCTGTATCGCGTGGTTTGCACTCACCTCACCCTGCCAGAGATTTGGATGCCGTAGTCCTCCGGTACCGATTCCAAACTCACCGATATGAAGTGTCGGGATTTCGTTCGCTTGCATCTTGAGATAACCGGTCAGAACGTTCTTAATAAATGAATCCTCGTGATACCTCAGGGCTTTGGCCACTTCGACGGCGGTCGGAAGGGGTGTTCCGGTTTCGATCGAGTCGGACGCGAACAGAGTCAAATCCATGTATTGAGAGATCGACACGGCATCCAGACCGCTGATATATTGGGAAAGCGACCGGAGGTTCGAGGGCTCCATACGCTTTACAAAGTCTTGCGGAATTTCGAAATGATGGCTGAAATTATGAGAAAGTAGTATTTTTTCCTTGATCGCCTTATATGTATCCGAGGATCGGATCTCTTTCTGTAACGCAACCCATCTATCAGTTCTAAAAACGATTGAATTCATCAGCTCTGAACCGATGTCGAAACGAATCTTTGGACCGGCCCGGTCTGAAGCGCGTTCATCCAAAACTTCTCGGATCATCGATAGACTCGAGAAAAGGATGAGGTCCTTGTAGTCTCGTAAAAGCGGATCGATATCGAACATACCTCGCCAATCACTGCCCGCTACCCAGCTATGGTCATCAGTGGAAACCTGACGATAGTGCCCGAAGTACCTAATCGGATCGAGTTGCGGCCTGTAGACGACAGAAAAGCCTTCTTTTAACAGTGCCGTGATCGCTTTTTTTTGAGCTTCCAGCGACGGAGCACTCGCATGCTCGATCCGCTCCAAGCTTTTGACCGCGTAGGTGGGCGCCATGCAAACCAACCGAAACCCTTCTTGCTTTATCTTTTGGATATGCGCTTGCGGGCTATCGTATCCAGCCGGACTCCACGTGGCCCATACCACGCCGAGTTGCGCCGCTTCCTCTTTTTTGTCGGGATCTTCTCTCTTTTGCGCCGAAACCCGTTGTTCGTTCTCTAGCTCTCGGACGGGTTTCTTATCGATATCCCTATCTGAAAACGCGCGTTCGCAGGCGACGATCAAGAAAAAATAGAGTCCTAAACGCCAAAGCGAGTATTTACTTTGATCTATCGTCATTCGATATACCGAGTGCATCGTTTGATATGGCAACGAATCGTTTCGACTTCGCACTCTCTCGGCACGGGTGTATTTCAAGCGATTATCTCTTTTCGGCTATCAGAGCAAGCGCTTCCACGAGCCATTGATTAAGCATCTCTTCCATGGGCATAGTCATATAGTGCCCAACGCCTTCGAAGCTGACAAGTTGTATCTTAAAACCGAGCGCGTGAAGGCGTTCGACCATCTTCTCCGTCGGCTGAAGGGGTATTATCGCGTCCGCGGCGCCGTGAATCGATCGAATAGGCGGATATCTGACGCCTTCCGATTGCTTATCGGGTACTAACTCGGGAGGAAGCCAGCCCATCAGCGGCATAGCGTGACCAACCACCTCAGGATGATGCAGGGCCAAGGCAAAGGTGAGCATACCGCCTTGTGAACCTCCAAGAACAATCGGAGAACCGACGGTCGGTCGTGTTCGAAGTAGCTCACGAATCATCGCGGCGAGCCTGTCAGCCTGAGTGCGAAGGTCGCGCGCGAGCTCTTGAGGGCGGTTCTCTCGTACACGTACTAAAGTCCATGCGAAGCCGGTTAGATGAGGTATAGGGCCATTGGGAAGAATTACCCGAACCGGCGTGTTTAACATTTCGATCGCGCCGACCGGGACGCGGGCTCGATCGCCGAGCCCGTGGATAGCGACGATCAAGGGAAGTCTCGCGTCCGGATCGGTCTCTCCAAAAAGCACTTCCATATAGGAAACGCCGGCGGCCTTCCCCTGTCGGGCAACTGTAGTCCAGGGTAATGCCGGTGATGCTGAACAAGGTAGCCGCTGAGAACAAACGCAGGTATCGGGCGCGCCGACACGATTGCCACAGCTCGAATAGGCGAGCGCGATGAGCGGTAAAAACCAGGCTCGTATCCCAATAAAAAATCTCTCAGCCGAGGGCACGGTAACACTCCGATAAGTCGGAAACGGTTTGTCGTTACAAACGATTACCGGTCATAGCCTGCCTTTGAGATCTCAAGAATGCCGGACAATTCAGCGCGAGAAGCAAATCGCCGGCTAGCGCGTCGGCCCGCGGAATTACCCGGCCGGTGCACCTCGAGACTTTTTTTCTTACAAACCGTTCTTCTTGATAACCTCGGAGTACCATCTTCCTCCTTCCTTGATCCGTCTACGTTGACTCTCGTAGTCCACGTGAACCAGCCCAAACCTCATGTCGAAACCGCGGTTCCATTCGAAATTGTCGGTTAAGGACCAGCACATGTAGCCCCGTATTGGTATGCCCTCTTCAATTGCTTTATATACTTGTATGAGGTGCTCGTTCATATAGTTAATTCTGAGGGATTCGTTTTCGGTAGCCATGCCGTTTTCTGTCACAATAATTGGTACTTTCACGGTCGCTGCTAGATAGTGAAGAATTTCATATAAGCCTTCCGGATAGATAATCCAACCCATATCCGTGACCTGGTCGCCCGGTTTGTTCGCGACAGGAGTCAAGCCCTTCATGTAATTGCTCGTGTAGTAATTTAGCCCCACATAATCCAAGCTTTCCTTAAGCCCGGGGATATGGGCTGCGAAACCAAGCGGAAAGCCCACTCGACCATTTCTTATTCCATCGAAGAATACGGTGTTGATCGCTCTATTAGCAAAAGAGGCTCCCCATCGATGAAAGGCCTTCGATGGATCGAACGGCTGAAAATGCGTAAAGGCAAAAGCAACGCCCACCGGCGCATTCGGGCGGTGCTTCTTGATGACATGATAGGAGAGGGCATGCATATGAAAAAAGGTTCTGAATACCTGGATAAATGCGCTCGGACTTCGTTTGAAAGGAGGGAAATACGCCGCCAAGTATCCCGCCAAGGGTACGACATTGGGTTCGTTGATAGGCAGCCAATAATCCACCAGTTCGCCCACGGATTGAACCGTTACGTCGAGATATTCCCGAAAGTGATCGATCAGGAGGCGACGGTTTTCATACCCCCCTATCTCAACCAACCATTGCGGTATGGTGAAGTGGTGTAGGCACAACATGACCTGGATTCCGCGGCTTTTCAACGCCGTGATCATGCCTCGGTAATGGTCGAGTACCGCCCGGTCGCGCTTTCCGGGTTCCGGAAAGACCCGCGACCACTCGACCGATAGCCTATGCACCCGCACCCCGATTTCAGCGGCGAGATCGAAGTCCTGCTCGTATCTGTTCCAGTGGTCGCATGCTATTCCGCACGGTTGCTTTATCCTGCGCCGGTCAACGGGTCGGGACAGTTCCGCGATTTCCATTTGGTGCCAGTCACTGTGGGTATTGCCGCCTTCAGTCTGATACGCCGACGCGGCCGTGCCCCAAAGAAAGTTATCCGGGAATTTATACGCGCTCATATCGGCCTCGGAGATAATTCAGCCGTGCTTCAATATACTTATCTGGATAGCGATAGTAAAAATAGGTTCCTGATAGGCAAATGATCGCTGAAAAGGGTCCGGATAGCCTGACGCCCAAGTCATTTCCAAAATCTTTTCCATAGATCGAGAACAGCGCTCCCACCATGACGAGGGCGAGACCATTGGTTATCTTTTGTAGCAATCCCTGAACCCCGAAAAACATCGCTTGGCGTTGTTGAGCGGTTTCTCTGGCGTCCAGCTCGGCTACCGAGCTCAACGTCGCGTTGGCAACAATGTGTTGAATCGCTAGAGGGAAAGCGGCATATGCGAACAGACCGCATAATACCATTTTATTATCGAAAGGAGATTTGCCGAGAAACATAATCAAAAACATAAATAGCGCGAAGGTCGTATTCGCCAGCATCATCATGATCCGCTTGCCGTATTTTGCCGCGAGATAAATAACCGGCAAGAAAAAAAGAACCGATCCAACCGAGAACGCCAACATATAACGGGCGACATCTCTTTCGTTACCCCTCAGCAGCACCAGGACATAGTAGGCGCCGATCGTTCGAACCACGGTGAACGCGAAATTGAAAGCGATGTTTCCAATTATGTAATAGACAAAAGCTCTTTTTTTTAGCGTCAACGCTAGGCTGGTCCAGAGACCGGTCTGAGAGGGAGTTGTTCTCGTATAGCGCCTTTCGTCGATTACTAAGATCGGTGGTATCAGAAATATCAGTCCGATTAATCCTGTTATGACAATCCCGGTCTGATAGGATCTCTGAATCCGTACCGTTCCTTGATAGAGGCCGCTTTCAATAAGGTATGAGATCAACTCCCAAGTGCCGATCAGCACCAACGCCGATCCCAACATCCCGCAGGCCGCCTGCACCGTGGTGGCTCTCAGTCTCTCGCGATCGGTGGGCATTAGCTCGGGTATAAGAGAGAGATAGGGACAAACATAGGACGTGAAAAAGAAAAAAAAAGCTCCCAAACATAGGCCCAAGTACAGACCATTAATGTTTGAAACGCGGTGCGGAAAGGGCGGAAAGAAAACCAGAACAGAGCTGATGAACAGCGGCAGCGCACTAAAAATGAGAAAGACTCTTCTTCTCCCCCAGGGCGAACGGCACCTGTCCGACCAGGCGGCGATCAGCGGATCCGCCACACCATCGACAACTCTGCTAAAAAGAAATGCGAGACCGAGGATCGTGATGAATCCCCCGACGCTGCGATTGCTGACGAGCTGGACAAGTCCCGGCACGGATCGACCCTCGTGTCCCTTTTCAATAGCCAGATAAAAAACAGTACAGAAGGTCAAAACCAGCGATTCAATAATCGTATAGCCCGTGGTGGATAAACCGTAGATCACCGTTTTCCAGAATGGGAATTTATCCGGTTCAAATCTCTTTTTTTCGCAACCTATCATCGATTCAGGTCAGTCGTACGGCGTCTGTCGCCTTCCACATTATTATACATCGAGACATTTTTTCTCCTGCTCAAAGTTTGCCAATTGACGCGCGAAAACGTCGTACAAAACGTAATCAGTAATTTTTTTGTAATGTGCCGGTTTGTTGAACGATCCCCGCCGGTTGAGCGCGACGGCCCGGCTTCACGCGATAGATCTCGTTTTTAATTTTAAGGCGGTCGATCAACGCCTGTTATTTACGGCTCACCCAAATAGTACGATTCGTTAGCATTCCGCTAGGTATCCTTTGAAACGCGTTCGAATTTGATCCAAATAGGATTTATAAAAGCCGCCGGAAAAACATTTGGAATTCCGAAGAAATCCGTCATCGGTTCCGCCCCTTTTATCATTATGATAATAAACCCTTCTTTCTTTATAGGTATATCGAGCTCGCCGTCGAACCTGACGATTTGCTGCGCATCTCGGTCGGTATCCTCGCTCGTAATCTCTCGTTCTAAGACCTTCTTTGCATTGGCATAGACCTCGATCAAGGATACGTCCATCCACTGGGGAGCCTGTACTTGTACGCGTACCAGAATTCGTCCCGGTCGTACAATCGCGATCTCTCCGGGACCCAATCCGTTGACCGTCGCTTCCAAAATCGGCCCGTTGGTGACCATGGCGCGCCCTTTCTTTAGCGATTCTATTACCGCGTGCCCGTCTTTCGGATCACCTCCTTTAACCCAAACGTACGTCCTGGGATAACCCGCCCAATGGTACGAAATGTAATGCGAGTCGCTACCCCCGGTCGCGACATAGCGGTTGCCTCGCGCTAACATCGCCATCCATTCAAAGAAAACCCGCTGAAAAAAGAACGGTCTTGCGAGATCGTATCCATTCCATATTTCTAGCAGATCGTAATTCCGGCTATAAGGACCGGTCGATTCCCCGGTTACCGGATCGTAGCCTACATTGTCGAAATAGGCGATTCGAGCCGGTTCTAACCGCGGGTGGTTGACCTGGATGGCGATTTCCGGATCGATGGCGCGTATGTAGCTGAAGAGCTCTTCCGGAGAAGATTTTTGATAGGGCGGCGCACCGTCATCCGGGAGAGAGGGGTTTCGCGGATAGGGGAAAACGTTGAAATGACCGAATTCCGGATCCCAGCTCGTAACCTCTACTCCCGAAACGGTGCCGAAATCCTCTATTTCCATCGCTTCTAGAGCCGGAGAATAATCCGTTACACGATTATGGTCGGTAGGTATTGCAAAGCGAATACCTTCGGCCACTAATGACGCAACCCGGTCTTCCAAAGGAACCTGGCAGTCGCTGCTCGGAGCCGCGTGGACGTGTAACTCACAAGCTATCCAATCGCGCGTTCTGATCAAGCGGGTAAGATCAGCTTGTACGTCCGGTCGATAGGTTTCAGTGACCAACACGTTTTCGTCGTGGAGCGACCATTCCGGTCCATGAGAGACCAAGACGCGGTAATCACCCGGTTCGGCCGGAAGTGTAACCTCACCCTGAACGGTGAGCGCGACGTTTTCAGCGCCGGAGGCGCGATGTCGGGGTCCCAGATCGGGTGAGGCAGTTCCACCTATCCCGATTACTCGAACTCGGGAGATCATTAGCCGTCCGGACTCCGTATCCCTCGCTCGAATTCTGATGCGTCCGCCTTTGGGGATTTCGAGTCGCACGCGGATACCGGGTTCTTCCGGAATCGGCATGGGGTCGCTCCGCCCGTGGCCGTAAGCGGTCGCGACCGCGGAGTATTCTTTGTCTAATTTTTGCCCTTTATATATGGGTAGCGGAACGATAGCTTGGCCGTTAGCTTTAGGATATTCGTAGATATAAGGCGACTTTTCTCTATCGTATATCGTAACTTTTGACCCTTCGGGCGAATAAGGTAAAACAGCTAGAACTTCCCTGAACGGCTTGCCGCGAGCCCATCCGAGACGTCTGACGGCTTGCGCGAGCCCGCCTCGAGCGATGATTAGGTAACTTTTTTCCGCGTACTCGCGCGATACCCTAGGCGCGCGATTGAGAGGAATCACGTCTGTATGAGACATGTATAACGACTTACAAAGTGTTTCGACGTTCGCGGCTACTCGCAGTTGGCTGTCGTGAAAACCGTAGAGCGTGGACGTCGCGTTCGTCGAGTTACCGATAAAATCTCCTTGATGCCAGTCGCCGTCTTCTAACGTTCCCGTCCCGGGAACGAACGGAGTAGCTCTACCCCAAACGATTCGCGCGCCGACCCTGATATCGGATACCGGCTTATCATCCCGCGAAATCGTCCGAGAGTAGCGTATGAGAACCGAGATTTCGGTATTCAGGGTTAATTCCTCGACTACTTCGATAGATCGCTTGCCAACCCAAGTTAAACCTTTCATGCGCAGGACAGGCTGGTTCCCCATCCAGGTGGCGTACATATCACGGACGACAATCGGGTAGTTGCCGCCGGATACCTGCAACCGAGAGGATAGTAAACCAATGGCTTCGTACAGCGGACCGTTGCGCAGCATCGCCTCTATTACAGCCCCGCGCTGACGCGCGGGCCTCTTCAGTCCGCCGACAACGACTCTCATCGTGGAGGACTCGAGGACGAAATCGCCAGGTTTAACCACAATTCCATCGCTCTGCGAAGGTTGTTCGTAAGAACGTACCAAGCGGACTATTACGCGATTGGCCGCTACTTTACTAAATCGTTGATTTAGACAGGTCGGTACGAGCAACGTGACGCCCACCAACAAGCCGATCACGCTCGGAATATAAATATGATTTCTCATGCCAAGGATTAATACGGCACTCAGATGTTAATAATAGGGGCGATTCTCTAATATACAAAAAAGTCGTTCCTACCACGAATCAAAAACCGCCGAGAACACGGTTTATGTCGGCATATCAAAAGCGTCGCGTATAGGCGTCGTCGGAGGCGCGACATGAGACACACAAGGGCATTTTCTAGCTCGCTCGTGTGTTTACCTTAACGTTGCAAAAACTCCGTCGGCGTAAACCGCTTTCGCCCGCAAAAAAGCGCACGAAATAAGCGCGTGCTCACTTTTTTTGAACCTCACTTTGGGTGCACTAAGCTGCGGTCAAAAAAGAGTTCCGCGCGCCCTTGTTTCATACGCTTTTTCGCGTTTCCGCTCGACGTTTTTTGCAACGTTAAGGTTTACTCGCGTCACCTTTCCTCTGCTCTAGCGCCCTGTTTTCACAAAGAGCGTGTTTAAAAAGGTTTTCCGCTCGTCTTTCGGGCGGGATGGCCAAATCTGCGGCGTCGCCCCTTCCTCGAAATAGCGCTGTTAGTCCTTCGTCGCGCCTCCTTGCATCTTCGACCGTCGCGCTGCGAAATACTCGGTCGGACCTTATTAAGCACGCTCTAAACCGCCATCCGGTCAGCAATCCGTAACCCAAAACGAGGGTATAGACACGGTCATCCGAGGATTCTAAAATTATCCGAAAAGATCGATCAATTCGACGCTTATAGCGTGGCTTCTCAAAAAGCCGTGGCGAGCAGATGAAAAAACCTGAGAGAAGCTCCACGTGCCAGTGCCCGTGCCCGTTTTTTGCAACCGGGATTGCTCTCCTTCCGTGGTGTAATCGCGCTAAAAACAATACTTTTCTAATTTTTGAGTTACCTGGGCAAGGGCAAGGGCGGGGGCACGGGCACGCTTTGATATCAATACTACACAAGGGCGAAGCGAGATGGCCGCATTCCCAGGTTGTTTTGCCACTACTTTTTGAGAATGTAGCTTATAGCGATTTCGCGGAGTGCCGGATCGCTGAGAGACGTATACACTTAGCCGACAATCGTTCATCGTTACGCGGAGGTTCCGTTTGTCCTCTTTAAGGTGATTTAAGCGGCGAGCGGCTGGCACAAATGCGTGATCTTTCAGTAAAAAGGTCGGTAGATCTCTCGGCGCTCTGGTCGATTACGGCGCTGTTGTTGCTGACTAGCGCGAGCTGCGGTGCTGGAGACCAACCGAATCCTAGAGATGTGGAGAATATTTCCGGAATCGATAATCTCATCGCTGAAATTGCAAAAATCGATTTTGACCCGGATATCGATCCGTTTCATCAGAATATGCGCCTGGGACGGGGCATCAATCTAGGAAATGCTTTAGAAGCTCCCTATGAGGGAAAATGGGGCGTTTCCCTAGATGAATCCTATTTTCAGATCATAGCTGAAGCAGGATTCAATTCGATCAGAATTCCCATTCGATGGTCCGGCCATGCGAAAATGGAACCGCCCTACGAAATCGATCCCGATTTCTTTTCTAGAATAGACTGGGCGATCGAACAGACTCTCTCTAGGAATTTAATTGCAGTAATAAACATGCATCACTATGAAGACTTGATGGAACAACCCCAATCTCAAAAAGAGCGTTTTTTAGCGCTGTGGGACCAAATCGCCGCTCGCTACAGGTACGAATCCGTCGATCTGTTCTTTGAGATTCTCAACGAGCCTACCCTAAACCTGACTCCTGAGCTTTGGAATGAATACCTGGAGGAAGCGATCGGTGTTATCCGAAAGACCAACCCTTCTCGATTGATTATCATCGGTACCGCCCTCTGGGGCGAAATGTTCGCTTTGGAAGAACTCATATTGCCGGAAGACGATAGAAACATCATAGTTACAATTCACTACTACCGCCCGTTCGCATTCACACATCAGGGAGCGGAGTGGATACCCTGGAGCCATCTGTGGCTCAACTTGGAGTGGATCGGTGATCAATCCGATGTACAAGAAGTCGATTACGACTTGAAACACCTTCAATCCTGGTCCGTAGAAAACAATCGCCCGATATTCGTAGGCGAACTTGGAACCTATTATCGAGCGGATATTCGTTCCCGCATCCGTTGGACCGAATACGTTACTCGACAATCAGAACAGAAGGGCTTTAGTTGGGCTTACTGGGAATTCGGAGCGGGTTTCGGAGTCTACGACATAGCTCGCGCTGATTGGAATTATTCGCTACTAAATGCTCTTATTCCTTAGAACACGACACTTACTGGTAGTTCGGATCCCCTAGGCAGGGCTCGAAGGTATCGATGATCGGTTCGTGGGTACCGTCAGGTTGAATCTGGACGCACACCACAGGAAGCGTTCGATCTACCGTACACCCGTCGTCAAGCGATACGCCGTCGTCTACGCGCATACAGTCCATGTTCCGGCATGCGCGCCAGCCATAGCCGAACGACGAATGGTTGTAGTCGTAGCTCTTGCCGTTGTGGTCGAAAGCCAGGGAGTCGTTATGGTGGTTTCCGCCCCAAACGTACTGGGCGTTTTGCAGCGGAACAATCTGCTCGTCAATCGATAGTTGGGCGTTATAGGTTTCAAATTCCGGCACCGCCGACATCGTCCGCGTGCAGCTTATCGGAGTCGACTGAAGGTATAGGTGACCGTTGAGCCCGTCGTAGTCAAAAGTACAAAGCCAATCGACGTCTAAAAACTCCTGAGGATTTGGATCTCCGACTCCGCCTGCGCAGATGAGCGAGTGAGTCTGCGGGAGTCGATAGTTAAAACCGAACTCTCCGCCACTGCCACTGCCGCCATCGCCGCCGCCGTCGCTGCCACCACCGTCGCTATCGCCTCCGTCGCTGGCGTCGCCTCCTCCACCGTCGCTACCGTTGCCGCCGCCGCCATCGTCGCCGCTATCGTTGCCACCGCCACCATCGCCACCGTCGCCGCCGCTACTATCTCCAATACCGCCGCCGTCACCGCTATCGCCGTCTTCACTTTCGACGCTGTCGCCGCCCGATTCACCGTCTCCGCTATCGTCGTCGTTACCACCGCTACTTGCTCCCGATTCACCACTTCTTCCGTTCGTTGCGCCCGATCCTCCCGCCGTTACGTCTGATCCGCCAATCGCTCCTGTAGAATCTTCAGCACCTAAAATCCCCGAGCTGTGGTCATCGAATCCTCCTTTCGCTGAATCGTTACTCGCCGCTCTCTCGCTCGCGCAGCCAAGCGCGTTCGCTGCCAAAACAATTGTACCGGCGATTACTAGCGCATAGCATCTCATCTAAGACTTACCCCTGCATTCCTCTCTCGTGCCCTGTATGTCTGTAGAAGGACAAACTGGCGCCATAAAACAGGTTACGATAGCTGTCTTTTCTAACGCGTGTGATATATCGATATCTCGACCTTACTTACAAAAGCTGTACTTATCCCTCTCATAACAATCATTCTCTTCGACTCGGTAGGGAATCGATTCGTAATTAGATGCATAGTTCATGTAATCATTGATATATTTCCTATCGATTGCCACCAAACAATGAGGACTGCGTTTGGCAAAGTGATAGAAGTTACGCATTTTATCCACGATTTCCGCCAGAGGCTTCTCTCTCACGTTGCCGAATGAAACCGGATTCATGGAACAGCCGGTGACTTCTCCGTAAGGTGTGACGTGTATCTTCTCAAAGCCAGCGGGACATCCGATTCGCAAGTTAAGATTGGTATCGAAGTCCGCCCGTAAATGCGAATTCGAGTCTACTAATTTTCTATAATCCTTCCAGAATGCCTCATCAAACAGCAGATCCAGCTCGCCTTCAGTACGACCCATGGCGCACATCAGATTGACCACAACACTCGCGTTTATCTGTTTGGCGTATTCGACTATTTCGTAAGTCTCCTTGAGGTAAGGTTTAGAAGTGGCCACGGGTAAAGAAATATCTATATTATATTTAATGCAAAGCTCTATAGCATTCATGACGTGATCATAGTGACCTTTATATCCTCGCATCTTATCATTTAATTCAGGATTCAAAGAATTTAAACTAATCATTATTAGAAATACTCCGAGCCTTTTTAGTTCCTTAATGATATCCTCGGTCAGTAAAATACTATTCGTGGCGAAAGTTATCAGGTGTTTTTTAGGCTCAAGTATCTCTATAATATCTATAAAATGGGGGTGTAAAAGGGGTTCTCCTCCGAGAAGATTGGCGCAGAATGCACCCATTTCCTTGGCTTGTATCCAGGTCGACTCAATTTCATCTAAGCTTAATAGCTCTTCCTCTTTTTTATAGAACTTGCTGGCGTAACAGAAGGAACACTTCGACTGACAATCGGGAGTAATCGAGAATTCACAGTCCCGGAGACAAGGCTTTCTGAGTACCAACGCGCGAAAATAACCCCGGCCGATTTTAGCGACTAAATTCGGACGATAGCGTATTTTATCGACTTGATGTAACGCTTTCTTAATGCCGTCGATCTTCATGGCGTTTCCAATCTATTAATACGAATAATACTCCTGTCTAAAAAAATGATAATATATGTTATAATATCGAAACGAGCGATACCGTATGAGAAAAGAACCAAGACATTTTTAATTAGTTACACCCGAAATCCTACCTCGTCAAACAGAAAGCTAAGTGTGATTTCTCTAAAGGCGGTGGTTTTTTCGAGACCCTTCTCTTCGTTCGAGACGACACGTTCTGCAACCTCGTCGTTTCGACCGAAGGTAAATAACCGGTGTGCTCGTTTTGCCACCAGTTTCTAATAAGATACCATTAGGAGCGTGTTTAATAAGGACCGACCGATTATTTCGGAGCGCGACGGTCCAAGATGCAGGGAGCCGCGACGAAGGACTAGCAGCACTATTTCGAGGAGCGAGCGGCGCCGCAGATTGGGCCGTCCCGCCCGAAAGACGATCGAAGCTTCTTTTTGAACACGCTCTAAGGTTTTTTTTCGAGTTAGCCGGCGAGGTACCGAAAACCTCGATTTGTCGACTGGCCAGAAGGCCGCACGGAACCGTCGCTCAAACTCTCGACGAACACGATTTCAGCATCCTATTGCGTATCTAAAACCGCTATACGCTACCGGCCCGCGTCCCGCGTGTCATCGCAAGCCAGCTCGTTCAATGGACCGCCGATATATTCAGCCACCTCGGTTCGCTCCACGCAACCTAAGCCTGACGTAAACCTCACGCCGCACTTGTTATCGGGTTTACAACAGCCCACGAGCGTTACGCCCAAGGCTTGAAATGTATAACTCGGACACCTCTCGTCGTCGTCTCCCGGCATATTCGGAGTTTGGCATTCGTCTCCATACCCTAGCCCGCAGCTTTGATCGGCCTTAACACAGCATGCCTTGAGCATAGATCCGGGCGGCGTCGTACATTCTTTGCCGTCACAGATCACCGGCTGTTCGGCGTCGGAAGCGCCGTCGTTTTCCTCGGTTTGGCCCCCGCTTCCGCCGGCGCCGGCTTTTGCCACGCTTCTGTCAGTACCTTTTTTATCCTCAATAATTTCTATCAGGTAGCCGTCCGGATCTTTCGCTATAGCTCCGGTCTGATCGCCAAGCTCCGGCAACTTTCCAACTTGCTTGACCACCGAGCCGCCGTTTTGGGTTATCTTCTTTAGGATTGCGGCGGGATTTGGGACGTGGTGCACGTGCTTAATTGGATTATCCTTATACTTGTAACCCGCGCTGGCATAGTGCTGCAGGACGATGCCCGCGCCGCCTTTGGTCGGATATTCCATGACCGCTTCGTTGAGCGTACCCATGGGGAACTCGATCGTTTTCTCCATGCCCAGCGCGTCGGTATAAAACGCCTCGGATGCGCTTAGGTCGCTCACGCCGAATCCGAGCGAAATCAGAAAGCTTTGGGTAGTGTCCATTTTTTCAAGCTCAATGAGAAAATCCTCAGGACCAAAGAGCTGTGCGACCGTAACACCCGCGTATTCTAATGGAGCAAAGATTCTCTCGTAGCCGGCCTCGGTAAGGTTTGTATAGAGGGAGTTGATATCAGCAACCGCGAAAACAAACTTGCCGTTAATTTTCTGCGTGTCGCGTCCGTCTTTGAACTTCATCAACACGATGCGCGAGCCTCGACCGGCTTTTGCCCACAGCACGGTTTCGTCTCGATCCTCGCGCGTGGCGGTACTTTCAACCTCCATATCCATGAACCTCGTATAAAACTCAACAACCACGTCGAGATCGGTCACTCCCACGCCGGCACCCCAGAGATAGGGATAAGCCTGCTTCGCCGCGGTCTGCTCCGTTTCGCCCGCGTCCCTTTCGGAATCGGAGCTCTCGCTACATCCGGTATGAAAAGGCATTATCCACAGTAAAACCGCCGCCCATGCCCGTTTTTGATATATCTTCATGGTCTTTCCTTCATAGCCTTTCTATTAGAAGCTAAAGAGAGTGTCGTTAAGGCAACCTTCCGCATGCAATCGCATAACCTCCGTAAAAGTTGCAGCATGATGCTTCACAAGTATTACCAATCCTAACGCGATCATCAGCCGTAAAAAAGAAGTAACGGATTACATACGATCTAAAAGCAGGTTGTCAATTAGGCGTGCAGGTTCCGACCGGTTCCGCGTCAACGAAAATGCCGATGGTTAAAACGAATAAAGTGAAAACATATTTTTACATTATAAATTTTCCTCGGGGCTATTTATAACGTTGCTCATGATAAATCGGTTAGTACGCGCGCTTTATTAAAGAGGTAGCTCGGGACCGAAATTCTAGGGACAAGAAATATTTCCATCACCGACGATACAGCTCAAATACTCTTCGATGTTGGTGTAGCCGTCATGGTCGTCATCGCCGGTGTCGTCTGCGCTGCCGGGATGCAGACCTCTCGCGCTTTCCCAGGCGTCGGGCATTCCGTCACCGTCAGAATCGGCGGGCGGCGTGCCGTTCGCCGGCGTGCCCACATTGCCCAAAATTCCATTGTCGTCTTCCGTGTTGATGATTTGACCTTCGGTGCCATAAGACAGAATTTGGTTGATTAAAAGATTATCTACATCGTCCCTAACCAACGAGGCACCCACGTGATCGATCACGTGGTCGAGCGCGGCTTGAGCGGAAAGTCGCTCGATCACGCCCGGGTAGTCGAATGGGGTATCCATTACGGTGGCGGTTTTATAGTCGGTCATCAGACTGCCGTCCAGAACGCCGTTCTTATTGGAATCCACCCAGTTGTCTTCAGCGTATAGGTAAAACGTCGGCGTGGTGTTGGTGATGTGTGTATTGGAACTGCTGGAAGGACCGTAGATGAAGTAGTTTCCAATCAGGTTGCACTCTGAAACGCCGCTGGTATCCCCCATGATGTAACCGTCCGTCGCCCAGTTATATAGAACATTGTTAATGAATTCGTGGCTGCCGCGCGCCTTCGGGTTGCGCGTTTTATTGTCGATATATAATGAGCGAATCACCGACCACGTGCCGCTCTGCATCAACCCTCCGGTGGAGTGGTTAGAATTATTGATGCCCTGCGCGATAATACATTCTTGAAACGACAAGTTATCAATGCCGGTGCCGTTTACATCCAGCGTACCGTCCCTTCCCCACGAAATGGAAACGTGGTCGAACATGTAATCCTGCCCTTCCGAGATAGACACCGCGTCTTTTTCGCTGTCGCCGTTTTTGCCCATGCGGATGCGAATGTAGCGAATGATGTCATTTCCGGAATCTCCATTTAGCGCGATACCGTTGCCGTAAATCGTAATACCTCCGCCGGGCGCGGTTTGCCCGGCCACGTAGATGTTGCGGTTTATGACAATACGCTCGGAAACATCAATAACACCGCCTACATCAAAAACGACGATTCGATTCGGCTGACTAACGGCATCTCTAAACGAGCCCGCCCCGGAATCGTTCAAATTGGTAACATGGTACACTTCCCCTCCCCGGCCGCCCGAGCTATAGCGCCCGAAGCCTTCAGCCCCGGGAAACGCCAGCGTCTCTCCACCCGAATCGGAATCGCTATTCGTACCCGCATCTGCGTCTGTATCCGTATCGCTATCGGCTTCAGCGCAGCTACCGACGGAAATGCTGAAGCCGATAGCAGTCAAAGAATCGATGTTAGCGAGACCGTCCGAGGTGATCGCCTGCAATCGAATGGAGTTGTTACCGACCGCCAACTCAACCTTCGGTTGCTGCGCCGTGCTCCACGAAGACCAATTAGCGGTGACGGGAAAATCCACCGTGGCCACGGTTATGCCGTTTACCACCAACAAGCCCGACCGGGCGGAAGTTCCTTCGTTCGAAAAATTCCATTGCAAAGAAATCGTCGTATCTCGCGCTGCCGCCACCGACCATTGCACCGCGGCTCCCAGTTCATTGTCCGTATTGACATATCCGCTACCTGAAAAGCCGCTGTTGTCCGCATCAACCGTTCCATCGACCGAACAGAAACCATCCGCGTTTTCTTCGATAACTAACCTCACTTCTCTATCGGCCTGCAAGCCTGAATCGACGCCGGCATCCCCATCCGCATCCGTATCGGTATCACTATGGCTGTAGGAATCACTGTTGCCGTCAAAAACACTGTCGTCGTCAGAGTAACCGTCAGTATCGCCGTCACTGTTGGCATCGGTATCGGAAGCTGTGACACCGGGCGTATCTTCGAGACCAGCATTTCGTGGACTCTCGCCTGAGCAAGAAATCGATATGATTGAGAGAAACCAAAGAACAAAAAGCGCGTGTATCATGTTTTCTCCTAGACGTTCTAACCAATAGTTCGGGCTTATTGTGAATCAAACACGGCGCCATGCGCGATGTGTTCCGACTGCTGCAGGAAACACGAAAAAAGATGACCTCCGCTTATGCAAGAGCAAAAATCCGAAAGGCAAAGGAGGCTATGCCATGGGAAAGACTAGCACAAATGAGCTGTACGAACCGCGTGAACCACAAGCGCAGCGCTTTTCTTAGTTTGTCGGGAATTGTCTCACGAGCTAGAGTTTTCTTCTAGATAGCGAAAGAGGTACAACAAAATATCAAGAAAGCATCGATATTTATATACCTAGGCGTTAAGCATATACTGAGAAGGTCCCCTGCAAGCTTATCCGATACCCACTATTATGGATAATAGTCCACGTCAGAATAGAGCCGCGCATCTCGTAAAGGTTTGCCCGACGTGCCACGGCCGATATCCTGAAGACTTTCGCGTTTGCCCGCGAGACGCCGCGGAGCTTCAACAAGCCGATGACAGCCGGGACGACCTCATCGGCGTCACCGTGGGAAATACATTTCAGATCGTACGCGCCATCGGCGAAGGGGGCATGGCGCGCGTTTATGAAGCTTGCCATACGCGATTGCCGAGTAAACGTTTTGCCGTAAAAGTGATGCATCCAGCCTATGCGCAGCAGTCGACGGTGATCGCGCGATTTCAGCAGGAGGCGGAAGCGGCGAGCGGCATTGCGCACCCCAACGTGGTTAACGTCTTTGATGTCGGTCATACGCCCGATGGCTTGCCCTATATGGTCACTGAGTACTTGGAGGGTAAGGATTTCGGATCGATACTCGACGACCTGGGTAAAATCGATGCAACCAAAGCCGTCCACGTTGTGCGCCAGGTATGTCGCGCGTTGTCGGCCGCGCACGCGCGGGGAATTGTCCATAGGGATATTAAGCCGGAAAACGTCTTTTTAGTAGGCGATTTGGGTGCTCCTATCGTAAAGGTCATCGACTTCGGCATCTCTAAAGTGGACAGAGGTTGGGGTACCACACTAACGCGGACCGGTATGATTATGGGCACGCCGGCGTACATACCGCCCGAACAGGCTAGGGGCGGGAAGATCGATTATCGAGCGGATATCTACGGCGTTGGAGCAATGCTTTACCGAGCCCTCACCGGCTGTTTACCGTTTGAGGCCGAAGACACCGTTGAAGCGCTGAGTCTCGTACTTACCCAGGAGCCGCCGCGCCCCTGCTCGCTTGAACCGAGCATTCCAGAAGCGCTCGAGCTGGTTATTCAAAAGGCCATGGCGAAGAATCCCGACGAGCGCTACCAATCGATGGCGGCCCTGGACGAAGATCTTGCCGTCTTTGATGTGGGAAGGAGAACGTCGCTCGCGCCTTTGCCCCCGAAAATCATCCACTCGTCAGAAGCGGTGTCGCAGGCGTGGGCGCCCACGATTCTTCAACTGCAAAAAACGACCTGGGACGCGAAGCTCGCGCGACCGACATTGCTGGTGCTTTCCCTCGGCGCTTACCTGTGGGGCGTTGCGTGTCTGGTCGAAGGATTCGGCTCCGCGCTCGCTCTGTTCCGCGGGCAGACCACGGCTGTATCCCTGACCGAGAAAGCGATTATCTCGCTGACGGTGATCGCCGCTTCCGTCACCCCGGGCGTTTTTTGGGGACGACACCTTCTAGATATCTGGCGCAATAGCGTGCGGACGCTGGCCGCATCGAAGCTCTTACGTCACTTAATGCTCGCGGCTATTATTCCTTACGCCGCGATCACTCTGGTTGTGCGTCTGATCGGACGGGCGACTTCGCACGACTGGAATATCGTCGCGGTTCTCGCGAGTATCTTGTCCGCGGCCATGGTTTATGCCTTCAGGAAACGGATTATGATTCTGATAGCCGGGAAAAAAGCGGGGGGCTGAGTCAGTTACCCTGACCCTTTGAACCGGTGTGGTATTATCTTAACGTCGCATAGAATCCGTCGGCGTAAAGCGCTTCGCTCGCTAAAAATGCCGCGAACCGAGGGCGTGCTCGCTTTATTTGGACCTCAGGGTCTACACTTTTCGCTCCGCTAATCCGCGCGTCGCCTCGTCGAGCAGGCTTGCTTCGGTCCATTCGGCGGCGGGACGCGCGCGGCCGAGCCGCCCCCGATGCATGACCGCGATGCGATCACAGACCCCGAGTAGCTCCGGTAAATACGAGCTTATAAAAAGTACCGCCTTGCCCTGGGCCGCGAGCTTTCCGATTAGCAGATAGATTTCAGCCTTGCTGCCGACATCGATTCCCCGCGTCGGCTCGTCGAGTAACAGGATGTCCACGTCGTGATAGAGCAGTCGAGCGAGCGCCACTTTTTGTTGGTTGCCACCCGAAAGGTCACCGGCTTTTTGCCTCGGGTCTAGACAGCGAATCGCTAGTCTATCAATCCAATCACGCGCGATCGACCGCTGCTTTCTTACGTTTACCCAACCATGGGTCGCGTAGGGACTCAGACGCGATAAGGTCAGGTTTACGGCGACCGAGAGCTCGAGCGCTAAGCCCTCGTCTTTTCGATCTTCGGATAAAAATCCTATTCCCTGGCGCCATCGTGCCCAGGGTGTCAGCCCCTTGTCAAAGAGGCCGCCCACGCGCACCTCGCCGGTCGATATCTCTCGCAGCCCGAAGATCGCCCGCAGCAGTTGCGTTCGGCCGGAACCTATCAACCCCGCGATCCCGAAGATCTCTCCCCGGTGAAGGCTGAGGCTGGCAGATAGCGCCGGCCTTTGTAAACCTATCGCCCGAAGCTCAAGCACAACCTGCCCCCGCTGATGCTCGACCCGCGGAAAAATCGTATCCACCTTTCGACCCACCATCTGCTCGATGATCTGCTCGGTACGAGTCGACGAAATCAAGCCCGTGCCGACCGCGCAGCCGTCGCGCAGCACGGTATAGCGGTCAGCCACGCGCTTTACCTCCTCTAAAAAATGGCTGATATAGACTATTGAAACGCCCTGATCTCGAAGTTTCCTGATAACGGCGAAGAGCCGCTCGGCGTCTTCTCGAGAAAGCGAGCTGGTCGGCTCGTCCATGACCACGATCCGCGCTTCACCTACCACCGCGCGCGCGATTTCAACCAACTGGCGATCCCCGGGTCCGAGCTGTTCGACTTTCTGCTGTAAATCGAGCTGGGGAAGATCGAGTCCCTCGAGCGCTTTTTCTATCTGCCGGCGCATCGCTCGCTTCAACACAAAGCCGAATCGTTGCCGCTCGCGACCGAGCATGATGTTCTCCTCGATACTGAGCCTCGGCGCGAGGTTCAACTCCTGGTATATCATCGCGACTCCGTGCCGGCGGGCGTCGGAGGGACCCTGAGGGCGATAGCGCGCTCCGCCGAGCCACATCTCTCCCGAATCGGGCTTGTAGGCGCCGGATAAAAGCTTCATCAAGGTGCTCTTCCCGGCCCCGTTTTCTCCCACCAGCGCGTGTACTTCCGACGGCATGACCTCAAAGGTCACCCTATCCAGCGCTTTGACCGCGCCGAAATGCTTAACCATGCCTCGCATCTCTAGCAGTGCCGAGAGCGGCGTTGAGATCACTTCAGCCACAGGGTCAAATCCGGTGAAAGCAACTGCCTTATCTCGGGTTGCTGCATGTTCTCCTTGGTCGCGAGGACCACGCCCGTATCGATCCGCGGCGCGACCTTTTCGCCTCTAATATGGGTCAATAGGGTTTGAACGCCTAACTCCCCCATGCGAAATGGATTCTGTAAAACCAGGGCATCGATCTCTCCCTTGTGTAAGGCCTGAACGAGTTTCACGCTGCTGTCGAATCCTACAAAAAATAGCTTGTCGGCCCTGCCCGCGTCCTGTAACGCGCGAAGCATACCGAACGTCGTTGACTCGTTGGGACAGAAGATCCCTTGAAGCGCTCTATATTTAATCAGTAAATTTTCGGAAACACCATAGGAGGTCTCGGTCGTCGCCCCTCCATATCGATTACTAGACACGATCTCGATCTTCGGGAACTTGCTCGCAATGGTCTCCAAAAAGCCCGCTTCGCGCTGCGTGGTGCTGGCCGATCCCTCCTGATAGCGAAGCATCATCACGCGGCCTCGCCCCTTGAGCCGTTCGCCCAGACGTTCAGCCGCCATCGCTCCCCCGCGGTAGTTATCCGTGGCCACAAAGCTGACGCGCTCCTTCCACTTGATATCCGAGTCGATAATCACCACGGGAATTCCTTCCCGCGCGGCGTCTGAGGCGGGCCGCGCTAACGCGGCATCATCCAGCGGTGCCAAGACAATTCCGTCGACTCGACTGGCGATGAGGTTTTCTACCACCTTGATCTGCTCGTCGCGGTCATCCTCTCGCACCGGCCCTTTCCAGATGATCTCCACCCCGAGGGATCGCCCGGCCTTGTTCGCTCCGGCATGGATCGACTTCCAGAATTCGTGCGTCGTGCCCTTGGGGATCACCGCGATTCTAATTTTCTTCAATCGGGCGCCCGTGCTCGCCTTCTCCGCCCCGCGCTCCGATAGCGCTGGATCTTTGCCGCAGCCGCTGATCAGCAATATATAAATTGAGAGTATGGTTAGAATCGATCGTGTCATATCATTGCTCCCGAAGAGTGAAGTGCCGTGTTTATCGGGTTCTTAATACCTTACGCCGGAGGTGAGAGATGAAACAGCGAGTCGCTCTATTTTGGCCGGGCGATGCCCGGGAGATGCCCAACAAGCTCGCGGTCCCGAACGTCGAACAGGCCACGATCCAGCTAGAAAAAGCCTTAAAGAAGCTCGGTCGCCGATCTTATCGAATTAACGGGTTTATCGCAAAACCTCACGAGTCGATCGAAAAGCTCGGACCGATAGACGATCCGTTGATCGGTGTTTGCGTGCATTGGTTCTACGGGCCGCATACGACAGACGGCGTTGTCGGTAAGACAAACCCGTTGCTGCTGGCCAGCAATTTCTCGGGCCAGTGGCCCGGCCTTGTAGGTCTGCTCAATACAGCAGCATGTTTGGAGAGCTTGGGCCGAGCCTTCTCGCGCATCTGGACCGATCAACCCGAATGGTCGGAAGATCCGCTATTTATGGAACGTCTCGCCGAGTTCTGTTCCACTGGCCGTATCGCTTATCCCGAAAATACTCTTTATTATCACGCGCCGATTTCGCCTCAAGCCGCGCAAATCGCCGCCTCGGTCGCCTCTCAGTTTCGCAAACGCCGTGTTTTAATCCTCATGCTCGGCGATACCTCGATGGGAATGATCAACGGCTATTTTGGGCCGCGCCTACTCAATCAGTACGCGTTTACCGAGCACAAAGTCGATCAAGCTTGGATAATCAGCCGGGGGGCTTTGATCGACCCAAAGCGCATCGACGACGCGTTCGCCTTTGTTCGGGACAAGGGGGTGTGTTTTCACTGGGGAGAGAAGGACGCCGATGATTTCAGCCCCGAGGCAACCAAGGAACAGCTTCGTGACTACCTCACCGTGACCGATCTCGCGGCCGAGTATAAAGCCGACTGTCTCGGCTGGCAGTATCAGCTCGGCTTGATACCGCTACGGCCTCCCTCGGACTTCGCCGAAGGGTTGCTCAACTCGAATTGTCGTCCTGAGTCAAACGGCCAGACGCTGGTTTGCTCGACCGAGGCCGATCAAGGCAACGTCGTTCCGATGGAGATGATGAAACGGCTGCTAATAGCAAAAGGGCTGCCCCACCAGGTGATGTTCCACGACGTGCGCTGGGGCGCGGAGCACGAGGGACGATTTCTCTGGGTCTTGCTCAACTCGGGCTCGTGCGGCGCGTACGCCTTTAACCACGACCCGGAAAGCCTTTCGGGAGTGCATAGCTATCGCCAGCCCGCGGCCTATTTCCCGATTGCAGGCGGCACATTTACAGGCGAGAGCCTTCCGGGTAAAATCACTTGGGCGCGCTGCTATATCAAAAACGGGGTGTTGTGGATGGATCTCGGACGCGGCGAGGTGGTGAAGCTTGCTGCCGATAAGCGCGATAAATGGTGGGAAGGAACGACCCGGCAATGGCCCTTTATGGCGGCTGACCTCGGTGTCGATCGCGATACGCTGATGGCGCATTACCTCTCCAATCACGTCGCGGTGGCGTACGGGGATATCTTCGAGGAAATGGTCGCGCTGTCGCTCGAGTTGGGATTTAAGGTGCGAATTCTACGGGGTTAGAGAGCTTCAACGAGCTTCATGACGCGGTTTCGATACCACTACACCAACGCGCGATCGCCGTTCGAGCAAACGCCTCGTCTCGGACAAGCGCAGCGACAAGCATCTTTGCAAAGGCGCGAGCAACTACGAGTTGTCTCGCGTCCGAAGACGGCCGGATATCTACGCGAACTTTCTTGACGCGAGCGCCGACGACACAAGAGATATCGCAAACGAAACGCGGATTGGAACCGAGGGCGGTATCGGAAAGGTCAAGGATTCCGCGTACAAAGAAACGATACTTCGCGTAGAGATAAAAGTTGCGAGTCGGCCTTTAGGACGGTCTATTAGCGCCCCGATCAAAGCGAGCCGCGGTCGACACGCGATAGCTATTTTATCGCCTAGAGCAAGATCAGAAGCAGCTCGAAATCGCCGTCGAGCGCCAACGGTGCGCGTTATTTCGATCCGCGTGCGAATTAAAAGATACGATAACCCTACAAAGAGTTGCTAAAAAAGCTTGCTATACAGTAAAAGGTCTGGCATTCAATAGTTGTTGTACATTCGCTAACCCACTTATTTGACGAGGGAAAGCTGTGGCTACTAAAAAGAAAGACATTGTCATTAAGGAAAAGTATACCAAGGCGCAGATCGTGGCCGATATCGCCGATAGCACGGGTGTTACCCGGAAACACGTTGCCGCTGTGATCGACGAGCTCGGAGGCGTGATCGAGCGTCACATCAAAAAGCGTGCGGTAGGTGCTTTTGTTCTACCGGGACTTCTGAAAATTTCGACTATTCGGAAGCCTGCGACCAAGGAGCGCAAAGGCATCAATCCGTTTACGGGGCAAGAGACCGTTTTCAAGGCAAGACCAGCGCGTACCGTGGTAAAGGTTCGTCCGCTCAAAAGGCTTAAGGAGATGGCTCAATAGCTCTCAGCGCTTGTGTCGTCCACGAAAGGCGGGCTTTGCCCGCCTTTCTTTTTTCCATCATACGCGCGATAGCCGCCGCTTCGTAGAAAGCAGGCTCGAAAAAACGCTTCTTGTTCGCATCCCCTATACGTATAAACCAGCCTGCATTTTTACATCCCTTAGGGCTCGCGCAAAAAGAACTTCACTTTTAGCATCCCATCTCGGGGCGAACTATCTCATCTCCTCATTCGCGGAATCCTCGAAATAGCGCTGCTATTGCTGCGGTTCCGCGAAATCGGTTCGAGGCAAATCTGACCTAAATATGGGCGCCAAACGCAACATTTATTTTAACGAGAGTTCTTAGAGACGCGGCGCCTTATGCCGCTAGACTCCAAGAAGCGATCCTGTTACACCTACGGACATTGCCTTACAAGGAGTGCGCGATGGTTTCCCTCAAACGGTATTTGATATTAGCGCGTTCGCCTTTTCTTACAGCCTCGATTATACCGGTTCTATTAGGAACGGCTTTAGCTTATCGAGCCACTCGAACCTTCCAACCGCTCGATTTCTTTTTAGTCCTCTTTGGAATGGTTTTTGCTCATCTCGGTGTGAACCTCGCTAATGATTACTACGACTACCGTCAGGGCGCGGATCAAAGGAACCGCTTCCGCAATAATTTTAGCGGCGGCTCGACCTTCTTAGTTGACGGTGAAGAGACGCCCGGTCGCTATAGAAATCTGATGTGGCTTAGCTTTATCTTAGCGGCTAGCTGCGGGCTTATTCTGATGGTCAGAATAGACGACGGGATCGGGCCGATCCTTTGGTTTGCCATCGCGGGATTCATCAGCGGCTACTTCTATACCGCGCCTCCACTCAAATTCGTTTATCGAGGCTTTGGCGAGCTATTCATCCTGCTCGGTTTTGGAATCCTGCCTTTAATAGGTACCTATTACGTTCATACGGGGTCGATAACCTGGGAACCCTTGGTCGCGGGCACGGCCGTGGGGCTACTAACCACGAATATTCTCTACATAAACCAATTTCCCGATTTCGAGTCAGACCGAGACGCGGGAAAATCCACCCTGGTGGTTCGTCTCGGCACCCAACGGGCGCGTTTTCTCTATTTGGTATTTTTAGCGGGTGCGGCTCTTTTCATCATTCTCGGGCCGGTGTTGTTTGAATATCCCCTATTCTATCTTCTTGGACTGGTAGCGCTGGTTCCCTCTATAATCGCCGGCTTAGTGCTATATCGCTATCACCAGGATCCGCCCAAACTATTAAAGGGACAGGCGCTTACGATAATAACGCAGCTCGCGACCGGAGTCGTTTTGACGATCGGTGTGCTGGTATAACAGAACCTATGATGAGCCGGCGATTAATCTCTCGCTAGGGAGACACGATGCCGCGTTGTACGAATTTCTCAGCAAAAAAAAACGAGGTCATCAATAAGCAGGCGGGCACAATCGCGGCTTGGCGTTGGCCGACCGCCGCTCTCGCCAGGTGGATGCACGTGTGGCTGAAGAGCGAACGCGATAAAGAACCCGACTGTTCCGCTTCTTCGTTCAAGGCGGTGAAGAATGCTGGCTAGCAAACGAACAAAGCGCGAGCGGCATTATTACCGGAGTCAAGCTATTCCCCGATTTGGCCTTGTCGTCACCCTTTGTTGGATTTTGCAGGGTTGCACCAACAATCCCTACCCCAGAACTGACGACAACGAGAAAGTGCTCTATTTACCCTTTGACGAAGCGCCCCGCACCCTCGACCCGGCGGTCGCGTATACGACGACGGCCCATATGATAACGGGCGAAACCTACGCAACGTTGCTGGAGTACCACTACCTGAAACGCCCTTATACGCTGATCGCGGGGCTGGCAAAGAGGGTCCCGGAGGCTCAACCGTTAGAGCACGGCAAGGTCGCGTATCGCTTTGAGCTACGCGAGGGCTTGTTATATGAAGAAGACCCTTGCTTCGCCCTTGGAGGGAAGAAGAGAAAAACGCGCCCGATCCTCGCTGAAGATATCGCGTTTGAAATCATGCGAATCGCGGATCCCGCGGTGAACAGCCCCGTACCGGAACCCTTTGCCAATATCGACGGCTTTCGCGAGTTCAGCGCGAGACTGACCGAGTTGCGAAAGCAACGCCGTGGATTCGACAAGCTTCCCACGCATCAGCAATATGCCGAGACGGGAGCTATCAGAGGCCTCAAGGTTGAGGGTAAAACCGGTTTGCGTATTATACTCAGCGAGCCCTATCCCCAGATTCTCTATTGGTTCGCCATGCCTTTTTCCTCGCCTCTGCCGTGGGAAGCGGTCGCTTACTACGACGGAAAAAAGGGGCGCCCGCATCTCGCGGACCACCCGGTGGCCTCCGGACCCTATATGGTGACGCGCTATGACAAACAAGCCCGAATCGTCATGGAGCGCAACCCGAACTGGCACGGCGCCCGCTTTCCCGGTCCACCCGGTACGGTTTATCCGGACCAAGGAGAGAGCGGCGATCTCGAAGCCGGAAGGCTTAACGCGAAAGTCGCGGGAAAACCGCTGCCCTTTATCCAGCGTATCGAGTATCGCCGCGAAAAAGAATCCATTCCGGCTTTCAACAAGTTTCTACAGGGCTACTATGACGTCTCAGGTATCATCCAAGAGAGCTTCGACAAGGTCATCCAAGAGGACAACCTCTCGCCGGAAATGGTCCGCATGGGCATGCGCTTGGAAAAAGCGGTAGAGCCGGATATCTATTATATCGGATTCAATATGGAAGATCCGACGGTGGGCGCCGCGGCGGGCGAGCGCGGCAAAAAGCTGAGGCAAGCGATGAGTCTGGTTACCGATGTCAAGGAGTATACCAGGCTTTTCACCAACGGCCGCGGCGTTCCGGCTCAATCGCTTCTGCCCCCCGGGATTTTCGGATACGACCCGGATTACCGAAATCCCTATCGCGCGCTCGACTACGAAAAGGCGAAAGCGTCGCTCGAACAAGCGGGCTATCCGGGGGGTATTGACCCGAATACCGAAAAACCCTTAAGGCTTACTTTCGACACTCCGGACACCTCGGCGACCGGGCTGCTGCGATATCAGTTTCTGGTCAACGCCTGGCGAAAGCTGGGGCTGGACGTGCGGATAGAAGCGACCAATTACAACAAGTTTCAAGAAAAGGTTCGAGACGGCGCGTATCAGATATTCATGTGGGGATGGGTCGCGGACTATCCCGATCCGGAAAATTTCTATTTTCTTCTCTGGTCGGAAATGCGCCGATCGAAAAATCAAGGACCTAACACGGCGAACTTTTCGAACCCGGAGTACGACCGGCTTTTCCTCGCCATGCGTTCGCGCGATAACGACCCGGAACGTATCGACATCATGAAACGCATGCGCAAAATCTTGGAAGACGAAAGGCCGTGGATCGAATTTTTCCATCGTGAGGCCTATATGCTATTTCACGGTTGGATGAAAAACGTCAAACCGTCCGGGCTTTCCACTCCCATGACCAAATACCGAGATATCGACGCTAAAGAGCGCGCGAAAAAACGCGCCGCCTGGAATGAGCCCGTGACTTGGCCGCTCTACGCGCTTTTTTTCATCGCGCTACTCATCTTGATTCCGGGCATTCGGACCTATTTACGGGAGAGGCAGTAGTGCTCGCCTATATCGTTCGTCGCGTCGCGTACGGCATGCTGGTAGTGCTGGGTGTGCTATTTTTCTTATTCCTGCTCTTTTTCGCCGTCGCCGACCCGGACGACATCGCGCGCAAAGCCCTGGGGGAAAAAGTCGACGCGGAAATCATCGAACAGTGGAAGATCAATCATAACTATCATAAACCATTGTGGCCCAGCATCGACCGCCCCAAAGACAACTTGCTGGTCGACCACTTCGCGCGTATGTTGAGCTTCGATTTCGGGCGCAGCGACGCGGACGACAGCGTGATCTCCGAACGTATCAAAAAGGGCGTGGGTCCGAGCCTGGCGCTTACCGTACCGATGTTTTTGTTGGGTCTTTTTTTCGGCGTCTTGCTCGCGCTTTTCGTCGCCTTTTTTCGCGAAACCTACATCGATCGGATGGGCGTTTTCCTCGCGGTGCTGGGAATGAGCGTATCGATCTTGCTGTACATCATCGGCGTGCAATACCTGGTCGGCAAACTGCTTCACTGGTTTCCCATCTCGGGCTTTGATCCCTCTCCGCAAGTCATCTGGCGCTTCTTGGCGCTGCCGGTTTTAGTCGGTCTTATCAAGGGTATCGGCGGCGACGTGCGCTTCTACCGGACCGTGTTCGTGGAGGAGATTTATCGCGACTACGTCAGAACGGCGCGCGCCAAAGGCTGCTCGGAGGGCCGGATTATGATCCGCCATGTCCTGCGCAACGCCATGATTCCGATCTTGACCCAAGTCGTCGTGGCAATTCCCTTTCTATTTACTGGCGCGCTTTTGTTAGAGTCTTTTTTCGGGATTCCCGGCCTCGGGTCGATGACCTTCGACGCTATCGACGGCAACGATTTTTCGGTTTTAAGAACCATGGTTTATATCGGCTCGCTCTTATTTATCGCGGGTCAAATCGTTACCGATATCACCTATACGCTGGTCGATCCGCGAGTTCGTCTGGAGTAACACGTGCCCGAGCCCTATATCCTATCCAACATCACGGTTTGCCTGTTGCTCGCAACGGCCTTCGGGGTGGTCTCGGCGGTACGAAAAAGCGATCTCTGGCTGGAGGCGAGCCGCGAGCTATGGCGGCGTAGACCTATCGCGCTGTTGGTGTTCGGACTTTACCTGCTTATCGGGCTACTCGACTCGATCGCCTGGGTCGGAGGGTCGGTGACCGGAGAGGACGCGGTCGCGGTTTATAAGCCTAAAAGCATCGTCGATCGCCTCTTCGTCAATCTCGAAGAGAAGAGTTATTCCGCGCCGCTGGCGGACCGCGAATTCTACGACCGCTCGCCGCTCAGACATCAGGGGTCGCACCTGTTGGGCACCGATATTTTGGGCCGGGACGTGCTCTATCTCACCCTAAAAGGCGCGCGCGTCGCGCTGTTGATCGGAATCCTTACGAGCTTGATCGCCATTCCTTTAGCCGTTCTACTAGGCGTCGCGGCCGGCTACTTCGGCAAACGTACCGATGATATTATCTTTTTCCTGCTCTCGACGCTCGCGTCAATGCCCGGGCTCTTGCTGCTGATCGCGCTGATCATCGTCCTAGGCCGCGGAACCCTCTCGGTCTGCATCGCGCTCGGCGTCACCAGTTGGGTCGGCTTCTGTCGTATTACCCGCGGCGAAACCATGAAACTTCGAGAATTGGACTACGTTTACGCCGCTCGGGTGCTGGGCGTATCCGAAACGAG
The DNA here is from genome assembly GCA_016929805.1 of Deltaproteobacteria bacterium. GTDB lineage: Bacteria > Myxococcota_A > Polyangia > Polyangiales > JAFGIB01 > JAFGIB01. Next base: position 32,928 of record JAFGIB010000135.1, read on the forward strand.
AATCATCGCGCGCCACGTCCTGCCGGGGCTGGTACATCTAATCGTTATTACCTTCGTATTGACCTTTTCCGGTCTGGTCCTGACCGAGGCGGTTCTCTCCTGGCTTGGCGTCGGAGTCGACGGAAGCTGGGGTCAAATGATCGCGCAGGCGAAGGACGAGATCTCGCGAGAACCGGTGATTTGGTGGAATATCACCTCGGCCGGAGTGGCTTTATTTGTTTTGCTCTTGGTGCTCAACTTTGTCGGAGACGCGATCCGCGACATTCTCGACCCGCGTACCTTACGGGAGAACCTGTGACCGAAAGCTTATTAGAGATTCGCAACCTGACGACCAGCTTTCCGGTGGAAACCGGCCGCGCGCCCGTGGTCGATGATGTAGACTTGCGGATCGACCGCGGCGAGGTCTTGGCGCTGGTCGGTGAATCGGGCTGTGGCAAATCGATGACCGCGATGTCGATTCTGCGGTTGGTGCCTAAGCCGGGCCGCATCGAGCGGGGTCGGATCTTGTTAGCCGGCAGGGATATCATGCGATTGTCTGTGACTGAGATGCGCACCGTCCGTGGGCATGAGATCTCGATGATCTTTCAGGAACCGATGACCAGTTTGAATCCGGTATTTCGCGCGGGAGATCAAGTGACCGAGGCGATTCTTCTGCACCATCGCGCCTCGCGCGCCGAGGCCCGCGCCCGGGCGCTCGAGCTTTTCAAACAAGTCGGCATTCCCGACCCCGACGATCGTCTGGACGCCTATCCCCACGAGCTTTCCGGCGGCCTGCGGCAACGGGTGATGATCGCGATGGCGCTCGCGACACGCCCGAAGCTGTTGATCGCGGACGAGCCGACGACCGCGCTGGATGTAACCATTCAAGCGCAGATACTCAAGCTGCTTAGAGAGCTGCGCGCCGAATTCCAAATGGCGATACTGCTCATCACCCACGACTTGGGTGTTGTCAACGAGCTGGCGGACAGAATCGCGGTGATGTACGCCGGTAAGATCGTCGAACAGGGTTCAAGGCGTGACGTTTTAGCAAACGCCAAGCATCCCTATACAGAGGGCCTGCTGCGTTCGATGCCCGCGCGCGCGACCCGAGGTCGAGCGCTACAGGAAATCAAAGGAACGGTTCCGGCGATTTCGGAATGGCCCCGAGGGTGTCGCTTTTCGACGCGCTGTCAGCGGGCTTTCGAGCCCTGTGCCGATCAGGTCCCTTCCGTTTCGACCCTCAGTGAAACCCACAGCGTATGGTGTCACCTGTTTCATGACTGATACTTATCCGTCAAAGCCGCTGCTCAAAGTCAACGGTCTCAAAACGCTGTTTCCGATCCGCAAAGGGGTATTCCAACGCGTGGTCGGATACGTTCGGGCGGTTGACGGAATCGATCTGTCGATCGATGCAGGCCAAACGCTCGCGCTGGTCGGCGAATCGGGCTGCGGCAAGACCACGGTTGGACGCTCCATCCTGAGACTGCTTCAGCCTCAAGCAGGGGAGGTATGGTTCGACAGCCAGCAGCTTCTCTCGCTGCCGGCCACGCGACTTCGACCAATTAGACGTCATATTCAGATGGTCTTTCAGGACCCGATGACCTCGCTCAACCCTCGGATGCGGGTGCGCGATATCGTCGCGGAAGGGATCCGATCCTTCAATTTGGCGTCGTCGCGTTCCGATTGCGTGGGAAGGGTGACGCGAGTACTTGAACGCGTACAGTTAGACCCGAGACAGATGCTGAGATACCCGCATGAATTTTCCGGCGGGCAGAGACAAAGAATCGGCATCGCGCGCGCGCTCGCGGTGGAGCCGAAGCTCATAGTCTGCGACGAGGCGGTCTCGGCTCTCGACGTCTCAATTCAAGCGCAGATACTAAACTTGCTAAAAGATCTGCAGAATGAATTCGGCCTGACGTACCTTTTCATCACCCACGATCTATCCGTGGTGCGCTATCTCGCGGATCGGGTCTCGGTGATGTATCTCGGACAAATCGTGGAGCACGGGGAGACCGAAAGGCTGTTTACCGCACCGGCGCACCCATACACCAAGGGCTTGGTAGCCGCGATACCCTCGGTGGACCCGGACAAACGCTCGGTGACGGTGCAAGTGCTTGGCGATGTACCGTCGTCCTCGAATCCACCTCGCGGCTGTCGTTTCCATACCCGTTGCCCCGAGGTCATGGAGCGCTGCCGCCGCGAGGCGCCTGGTTTATATCCTTTACCGGACGGTGCCTGCCGCTGCTTCTTGCTTGAGGCTTAGGCTAACATAGGACTCTGCGCAAAAAGAACCTTAACGTTGCAAAAAATCCGTCGGCGTAAAGCGCTTCGCTCGCGAAAAATAGCGCGAACTAAGGGCGTGCTCACTTTTTTTAAA
>JAFGIB010000136.1 GCA_016929805.1 Deltaproteobacteria bacterium
ACGTTGCAAAAAACGTCGAGCGGAAACGCGAAAAAAGCGATGAAATAAGGGCGCGCGGAACTTTTTTTGGACCGCAGCTTAGTGCACTCTAAGTGAGGTTCAAAAAAAGTGAGCACGCCCTTAGTTCGCGCTATTTTTCGCGAGTAAAAGCGGTTTACGCCGACGGATTTTTTGCAACGTTAAGGACTATTCATCTGATACGCGGCTTTCTATTCTACACGCGGCAATAGCGGCTTGACCCGCTGATATTCCTCCATCTCCGGCCGGCAGCTTTTTCGGTAGCTCAACCACCATCCCGCCTGCTTGAAGCGTCTCGACCAGGCGATTCAACAGCAAACGGTTGACCATACATCCTCCGCTCAAAACCGCGAGCTTGCCCCCGATCGCCAGAGCCATCCGAGCCAAACCGTCCGCAAGCCCATTATGAAAACGGGCCGCGCGAATCGCGGTGTCCGAAGGGTCTTCGAGTAAAGCGACGGTGAGCGCTCTGGTATCGAGAACATCGCCGCTGATAGGCAATGGATATCCGTCTCGGCAATTCGGATCGGCTACGGCCTCCAACAACGACGCCGCTTCTCCCTCGTAACTCTGCGACGACGGAGCGACGCCGAGTATGGCCGCGACCGCGTCAAACAGCCGACCGGCGCTACTGGTAAACGGCGATATCGAGGGGATCGAGCAGAGTTGCGCGATGGTTTCGCTATATCCAACAATAGCCGGATTGTCGAAGCCCGCGTCGCGTAAAAGACTCGTGCTCATGCGAACCGGCTCGACCGCCGCCTTATCGCCTCCTGGTTGGGGAATGCAGCGAAGATGTCCAACGCGCGTGAAGGAACGATACCCGCCTTGAATCACCTCGCCTCCCCAAATCGTTCCGTCGGCCCCGTAGCCCATGCCGTCGAGTACGATCCCTACAGCCTCTGTATCCGGAGTATAACCGTGCTCGACCATCACCGCGCACATATGAGCGTGATGGTGTTGAACCCGAACCAAAGCGATCCGGTCTGCCATTCGCTCTCCCAAGCGCGTGCTGACGAGGTCAGGATGCAGATCGACCGCGGCAGCCTCCGGCTCTACCCTCCCGAAACGCAGCATGCGATCGACATCCTCTCGAAACGCATCTTCGGCTCTGGCGTTGTCAAGGTCGCCGAGATGCCTTCCCACGATGAGCCTTCCTCTACAAAGGGTCGCCAGCGTAACCTTGAGCTGCGCGCCCAGAGCGAGAACCGAACGGTTGGGTAAGAAAGAGGCGTCCTGCACGTTCGGAACATAACCTCGGGCTCTACGCACGAACATCGGACCGGAAGGCCGGTGGCGAATGACGCTATCGTCAGCAGCAACCTGAATATCTCTATTGTGCAGTAGATAAGCGTCGGCATTGAGATCTCTCAAGGCAGATCTGTTTTCGATAATCATGGGCTCCGAGGACGCGTTGCCGGAGGTCATAATCAGAGCGTCAAATCGGTCGCGGAATAGCAGGTGATGCAACGGCGTGGAGGGCAGCATCACGCCTAGATCGCGCAGTCCCGGCGCCACGTCTGCATCGAGCCCGCTGTCCGTTTTTGCCGGCGCCAATACGATTGGTACGGCCGGCGACTTCAGAAGTCGCTCGCATTCGGCGTCGAGCTTTACGAGCCTTCGGGCGGCGTCGAGGTCCCGAACCATAATCGCCAGCGGCTTTCGCGGGCGCTGCTTCAGTAGCCTCAGCCTCTGGATAGCCTCCCGGTTATAGGCATCCACGGCGAGGAGAAATCCCCCAAGACCCTTGATCGCCACCACCTTTCCCCGAGCCAACACGTCGCAGGCCGCGTATACAGCCTCGGCCGGATTAGCGTTGTTCGATGCCGGCTGAGGTACTATCTCTTCACCCTTGAGCGCCAACCAGACCCGAGGCCCGCAGGCCGGACAAGCCACGGGTTGCGCGTGATAACGACGGTTCGAAGGGTCCGTGAACTCTCTCGCGCAATCTGCACACATGGTGAAACACGCCATCGTTGTCCGTTCGCGGTCATAGGGTAAATCCTTAGTAATCGTGTATCTCGGCCCGCAATTCGTACAGTTGATGAAAGGGTATTGATAGCGCCGGTCAGACGGATCCCATAGTTCTCGCAGGCATTCCGGACAAACGTAGCCGTCAGCGGCGAGGCTAACGAGACGAGCTTGCTTGGATTCACTCGACGCGATAGAAAAAACCTTCTCGCCTTCAACCACGGGCAAAGAGTCGACGGTGCAGCGTTCGATTTGAGCCAAAGGAGGCAATTCCGCGACCATGCGCTCGACGAATTGATCGAGACTCGCTTTCTCGCCCTGCAGTTCTATAAAGACCCCGTTGTCTTGATTGCGGATGAACCCGGTCACTCCCTGTTCAGCCGCAAGGCGATAGATAAAAGGACGAAATCCAACTCCCTGTACGATTCCCGTGACCTGTAAACGACGCCGACGCATAGCGTTGTCACACTTTTGAGGAGCACATCGTGATCATGATGTAGCACATAATACGTTCATCCGACCGAGTTAAGGACAATCGTCTGTTTTTGTCGATCCAAAGCGTCGGCCCGTGACCTTTAAACGAATCAGCTAGAAAACACGTAACCGTTCAGGGGGGTCTTGCTGTTTGGCTACGACGACGGCCACTTCATCCCGTAAAACCGGCTTTCGTCCTCGGGCCGGCTCGTCAGGTACAGCAAGTACCATCCTTGCCAGCCCTGCGAGCGCGCTCGGTTTTACGGGCGAATTGGCCGCCGACTTGTTTGACCCCTGAACGCTTACGAAAACACTTTTGACTCAACGCCGCGAACAGAAAAAAAGAACCTATCCGCTATCGCATACGACGCGACGCAGACGCACCCGATGCCGGCGCACCGGGAGATCCCTGCGACGGATCTTTCCCCGAAAGCGATGCGAGATACGAATGCCGATAGATCGACATAATTGAGTTTTTACGCAACGCTAAAAGATCGCGACAAACCCCTGATCGCTTTCTTTATACGTGATCGATGAGACGAAGTGTACTAATTAATATATCTATGATTGCCGGTTATCATTCTTTCGCGGCCGCTGCGGCTTTCTCTCTTATTGTCGGCATAGCTTTTTTTATCGGGACGGTGACAAACGCGGCCCGCGCCGATGGAAAAACCTCCGAGCGTCATCGCTATAGGATCGAAGCCTATCTTGACGCGCGGCGCCATATCGTCGAGGCAACTGAATGGATCGACTGGTATAACCACAGCGATACTTGGGTTAATCAGCTCTATTTTCATCTCTATCTCAACGCGTTTAAAAACGATCGAAGCGTATTCATGCGCGAACAGGGCTTTCGACTACGCAACCAAAAATTACGCCGGCCGGGCCGAATCGAAATAGTCTCATTTCAAACAACGAACGGTACCGATCTGCTGTCAAAGTCGAGCACCGATTTGATCCCCAACGACGCGACACAGATGGTCACAACGCTTCCGCGGCCGGTTCCACCGCGAAAGACGCTCTCTCTGGTGATCAAGTTTCGCGCCTATTTACCTCAACTGGTCGCTCGGTCCGGTTATGATCGCGAGTTCAATTTCGTCGCGCAATGGTATCCAAAGCTGGCTCGCTTTTGCTCAGACGGTCGCTGGATTTCTTTTCCCTACCACGGCCTAGGCGAGTTCTATGCCGACTTCGCCCGCTATCAAGTCAGCGTCAACGTGCCGAGTAGTTATATTATCGGTGCCACGGGAAAACGCACGGCTTCGCGTTTAGAAGGGATGCGCCGTATAGATACCTATAGCGCGGAACCGGTACACGACTTCGCCTGGTGCGCCTATCCCTATTTTGAGCGGTTCGTGTTTTCGACCGCTGGACCTCGGGTGTATCTTCTCGCTCCTCACGGTTACCGCGCGGTAATTGGTCACCATCGACGGGCTATTCGCGCGGGACTGCGCCGTTTCGGCAGGCTTTTCGGCGCCTATCCCTACGAAACGCTCACCGTAATAATTCCTCCAAAGGGAGCGGAAGGGGCAAGGGGAATGGAATACCCTACCCTATTCGTTACTTCCGGACCGTGGTTCCATTTCCCGAAGCTGAGAGTACCCTTTGCAAATAGCCAGACGGTAACCATTCACGAGCTCGCCCATCAATGGTTTCATGGGCTTATCGCGAACAACGAAGTCGAAGCACCGGTTTTGGACGAAGGCGTTGCGCAATGGGCGAGCGCCGATCTGTTACGAGCCTTGTACGGTAGATCCAGATCCGGCCTGTCTCTCGGCAACCTATCGTTCGATATATTCGAACTGATTCGGGCGGCCTTTTATTGGAAAAAATCGCCTTATCCCTCTTCGCTTCTAGCGGCGAATCGATACTCAGCGGATGAGCTGATATACTCGGTATACCTTCGCCCCCCGCTCGTTTTCGAAACCGCGCGTCGAGTTTGGGGAAAGGCGAAATTCGAACGCGCGATTGGAAACTACGCCCGAACGCAGCGCTTTCGCCATCCTACGCTAAACGACCTTTTCGATTCCTTCAACCGTGTCTATTGGCCCCGATTCGCCCGAGATTTTCTCATACCTGCGCTGACGGCTGAATCCACTTTCGAGGCGCGCATTACCGAGCTGCGCGTCCAAAAAACCGAACATACCTGGCAGACTTCGCTTACCGCGGTCCGTCCTGATCGCACGACCATCCCGACTTGGATCGTATTGCACCACAGATATGGAGGACAAACGAAAATCGCGTGGCCCGCCGGGCAGGCAACGCTAAAAACGATTCACGCCGGGAATCGCGAGGTGGTCGCGGCGACACTGGATCCGTACCGTTCGAATCTGCTGGACCCCTCTCTGCTCGACAATAACAGTGCCGTAAAAACAAAAACTAGAAGCGGTGCCTTGCTCGCGCTTCTCCTCTTTTGGGCTCAGTCCTTCTTGGAAGTCATCGGTCCGTAAACCGCCATTTATAAGCGGTACTTACTCGAGAATACGAATACACCCGATGCGCGATCACTCTATCACCCGTAATGAACCTGTACCGTACTCAACCGGTCAACCCCTCGTTCCGGCGTGGCGTCTCTTGTGGAACGTTCGCCGGGCAACCCTTTTGATATTTCTTTTTCGCTCGGCATTTGCGCTGAGTCTGTCGCTGCCGGCGGCGGATCTCGTGGATATCTCCTCGTATCGCCACCCGCAAGCGTCTCCGATACCGGGAGGCGACGCTCTTTTACTCGTCGAGATCGTCCGCGAAGCGCTTCCGGCCCTGCGGCAGAAAGCATTGATCGGAATCGGAATTGTCTTATTGTACTTACTCTTGGTTCCATACCTTTCAATGCTCTGGCTTTGCGCGCTTGATCGGCCAGGTCCGATTCAAAATAGCGGCATAGAAGCCTCTCGTCGCTATCACGCCTCGTTTCTACTCTCCCTTCTTTTTCTTTTCGCGATCGCGCTGTCGATCTCGGCTTCATTCTGTCTTTATCGGCTGTTACAACAGGCGCTTTGGTCCGGATGCATAGACGCCGTTCGCGATTTAATCTCTTTAGCCTTTTTATTACCGGGATCGCTATTGACGCTATTTCTGTTTGTTCTCCACGACCTTTCGCGAGCGGCGCTCTGCTCCGAAAAGCGAATCCTAAATGCGATTCGGTTGGGAATGCGGGCTACATTCCGTCCTCCAAACATCGCGTCCTATCTCTATTGGTTTGGCCTCGCCGCGCTGCTTACGCTCGTTAGCGCGCTCGTAATGCTGTTCCTCGACAGCGGTCCTACCCGGTCCTGCTTAACCTTATTTATCCTGCTACAAATCACGGCGCTCGGACGGACCGCTTTACGCGGACGCTGGTGGATCTCGGCGCTGCGCTTTATTAGGGATCAAAAGCGTCCGAACTCCGCGAGCTTCCGGCCATAAGACAAAACGCCGCGCTGGCGTTCAAACGACATCGCCGCCACGGCTTTTTGAGCAGTTATATTCTATCTATACGATTTCTATTTGAATGCCGATGGCTTCACGCAGCCTAAAATACTCCTCCGATACGCTAAAAAGAACCATCTCCTTAATCTTTTCCTTCGGCGGAAGATCAACGGTCCCTCCCGGCGGATCGCTTTGTATAATTCTGGAAGCGATTTCCAGATCGTTGCATAGCAACAAGCCCGCTCGGCAAGCGGATAGCTCTATCGCCTGCATCCAACCCTTGATGTTGGTCTTCGCTCCCGCTTCGACAAAGCGTTGGCGCACGGAATTAAGCAGTTCCATATCAGCCGGTTCCATGTTTTTCTGAATCTGAGCCGCCCAGTCATCAACCGCGGAATCATTAATGTCCACGCCCGATATCCTCATCGCCGACAACAGGATCAGCTTCATCTCGTCCTTCGTTTGAAACATGGTTCGAATATAGTGCTCTCCCCGATAGTATGTCAGATGCCTCGCGACTACAAACATCAAATCCATCGGGCTTAATCCGGATAACAACGCGCTGCCGCATACCGATGCCGGTGGATGCGTCGCCGCGTAGGCCAGGCCGCCTTGACGATCCGGGCAAACGAATAATCTCGGCGTGAACGGTAGATTTAATACCTGAGTGACAAAACCGAATGTTCGGGCGAAAGTGACCGTCGTATTATTAACATCTTGAATCAATTGCCTCTTGTTGAGCTGCCAAAACTTATCCGGCTTCCCTCGGATACGCAGCACCGCCGGCGTAATCGCCTCAAATACTTTGCCTACGAGAAAATCCTCCTCGGGATGAAAAACGTCTTTGACCCAGCGTTCGTTGTTTAATCTAGCTTTGGGTCGAATCGGACCTTTTTGTCGGTATTGCTCATAGAACTTTTGTTGTTCCGAGTCCGCCTTTTTCAAAAAATTCAGCGTGGAAGCGAGGCACCAAGCCTTGTCATAAGCTCGCGCGTCAAAGTACAATTTATAAAGCGAACGATAAGACTCCACTCGATAGGGATCGTAACGGATCAATTTTTGGTGTTCTTTGATGGCTTCTTCTAGATGCTCCGGAATCGTAGCATATATTTCTGCTAGTATTTGGTGCTCCTGCAAATTATCTGGTTGCAGCCGCGACGCCATTTGAAAAGCCTCCGCTGCGCTTTCAAAGCTCTTCTGTCGATCACGGTAGATAACCCCTAGGTTGTGCCAAAGGTTGAACTCGAGCGCCTCATCCCCCTTGCCGGTGACGCGATGAAGCATCTTGCGAAAAGCACGCTCTAGCTGTTTCCAATCTTTCTTTTGGGTTAATATCTTATTAATCGACTCGAATGCCTTCAGCATCGTAATATCGTAATCCAACGATTCGTTGAATTTTTCGATTGCCGCGTCCGGATTCTTAAGCTCATCGCGTTGAATCACGGCGACGGTATAAGCGTACTTGGCTTTGATTTCTTCTCGGTCATCGAGACTACTGATGCGCTCGATCATTTCGACCGCCGATTCCCATTGTCGAGTTTCCTGATAGAGTGAAAGCAACTTATGCAGAATTTTATGGCTATTCGGTTCAATCTTAGATGCTTCAAAATAGACGTCGATCGCTTTCACCGGATTCTTGACCTTGTCTCGCCAAATGTCGCCGATTTCGTCTAAAAGCTCGAACTGCTTGCGTTCTTCAGAAGTCAGATCGAGAATCAGGTTTTTGAAGTGGATAACCTGCTCGAAATCGTTCTGTTCCCCGTACAAGCTTACCAGCGCGTTTAATGTCGGCAAGTGAGCGCTATCTTCCTCCAGCACCTTATCGAACATATTCAGAGCTTTTCGATGCTCGCCCTGCTCGCGCTTGATCACACCCAATCGATAAAACGTATCGGTTGTTTCCTCACGTCCCAGCTCGTCTCGATGATGAACTAGAACCATCTGATAATATTTAAAACTCTTATCCCAGTCTTGATTTCTAAAATACGCGGCTGCCAGTCCCATAAGCGAAGCCAGATCTTGAGAATCCAATTCAAATGCCTGATTATAGGCTTTGATCGCGGTTTCGTTATTATTAAGCTTATCGGAACATCGTCCCAATAGATACCATAACCTTTGTTGATCGCTTTCATCGCGCGCCGCGAAGCGCTTAACCAGCATCTGTAGTAACGGCTCGGCGTCTTGCCAACGCTCGGTCTTGGTATATTCGTCGACCAGGGGCAGCGCGGCTCCCTCATTATCCGAGTCAAGTTTGTATGCGTCCTCAAAACATTCGACCGCTCGTTCGTGTTCCTCCAATTTCTCCTCGTAGATTGTTCCTAGCTCCACCTTCAAGGCCGAACGGTTACGATGGTTTTCCTCGGCTTCCGCGGCTTGCTCCAGAACTCGCGCCGCCGCGAGCCAATCCTCTTCTTCTTTATAGATATCTCGAAGAGATGTTAGAGACTCCAGGTGCGAACCGTTGATATCAATCGCGCGTTGAAAATACTCGGTAGCTGTAGGCCGATCGCCGAGTTGTTTCGCAAAAATCGAGCCCATGCGGAAAAAAAGATCGACCAACTGTTCGGGCTGCTTGATCAAACGCGACAGTCTTTCCATGGTGTCAAGCGCCGCGTTGTAGTCTCCCCGTTTGTCATATAGTTTGGTTAAAGCATCGAGCGCTTCGATGTTATCGTCATCAAGAGATGTTACATTAAGAAACGCGTCTATAGCGCGATCGATTTCGTCGATCTCCTCCCAACACACTCGACCGATAAGGTGATACATTTCGATCTTTTCGCTTCGTTCCGGCGTTGCGCTTATGTGTCGATCGTATGTCCGAATTAGGTCTCCCCAGCGCTGTAACTTCCGATAAAGACGCGCTAAACCTTTCAAGGATTCGATATGGGTCGGGTTGATGTCGATTACTTGTTCTAGAAACTCGACCGCTTTCTCCGGTTTCAGGAATTCCTCTTCCCACATCCCGGCGATTCGCATGAGCAGCGATATTCGATCTTTCTCGGAAACCACGACTTCATATTCTTGTTCTAAAATTCCTAAAAGATCCTGCCAGCGTTCGGTTTCCGTATACAGTCGTTCTAGGCCCTTAAGTGCCTTTATGTTGTCGTTTTCTTCCGCGACTACGTATTTGTAATATTCAATCGCCTTATTCTTATCGTCTATGCGATCCTCATAGATCTCGGCGAGCTGAAGCTTAATCTCAGTTATTTCATCTATCTGATCCGTCCCGGAAAGCGCGTTAACCTTCTTATCTAATATGTCGATTAGATTATTCCATTCTTCACGTCCTTGATACATACGCTCGAGGCTGGTGATGGCCTCAAGCTGATTCGGCACTGCCTTAAGCGCGTCTAAATAGCGACTGATGGCTATCTCCGGCATTCCCAACTGTTTCTCATTAAGCTCTCCCATCTTGGTAAAAACAGCCGCTTTTTCCGTCGGATCTTCGGTCATCTCGACCATACGGCTGAGCACCTGCGCGTAGATCTCCCATTGTCCTGTTAGACGATATAAGTCAGCCATCTCCATCATCGCGGCGATATTGACCGGATCGATCGCGAGAACTTGCTGTAAATAAGGAATTGCGTATTCCGGATGCCCCTCGCGGCCGTACCATTTAGCGCACTTGAGACAAATCGCTATTTTGATCCGCTCGTCCCCATCTCCGAGTTGTTGCAGCGCTTCGTTTGCTCCGGACAATACCTCGTTCCATCGTTGGGTTAAACCGGTAATGCGCTCCAATTCCAGGGCTGTTTCCTCTCTGGTATAGTCCAAAGCCCAGGCCACGTGGAGTGCTTCGAAAGCTTGATTTCGATCTCCTATATCTTCTTCGCCGACCTTGGCTACCTTCCTCAATAGACCGATACGCTGTTCAATCTCCTGCGACGCTTCGACTCGGCCGAGATATAACTCGATCAATTCCGCGAACCGCTTTTCCTCTCGATGAAGTGAATCGAGTTGTTCAAACGCGAAGTCGTGCATCGGTTCAATCGCAAGAATCCGATTGTATGCGCTAACACCCTTATGCTTGTCGTCTAGCTTCTCCTCCCACATCTTCGCTATTGCCAGCAGAACCTCGATCTTACGCTCTTTGTCTTCTAGCGCTTCCACGCGGCGTTCTTTAACTTGAATGCACTCTTCCCACTCAGCTTCACGCGAGTGAATCTCCTCCAACGCATCCATCGCCCTAAAACAACTCGGATTAAGCTCTATGGCGTGGTTGTAGCATTCGACCGCATCCGCCGGTTGTCCCTGTCTTTCATTATAAAGCGCGCCGAGCTCGAGATATATCCCTTCGAGCACGCCGCCTTCAAGCGTCGCGCGACCCACCTCGATCAGGCGATGAAGCGTATCGATCAGATCGGAATACGCCGCTGCGGTTCGATGAATATCGGAAATCGCGAACAACGCATCGGTATAACCGGGTTCAATATCCAGAACCCTCTCCCAACTTTCGAGAGCGTTTCTTTCGCGATGTAGTTTCGTGTACCAGATGCGCCCTAAATCGGAATAAATTTGTATTCGCATCGAATCTTCATTGGTAACCGAAACCTCGCGCTCGAGTGCGTCGACCAAATCGGTCCAATTTTCCTGAATTGCGTAGATATTTCCTAAGGCATTGAGCGCCTCCGGATCCTCTCCGATTAAATCGAGCACTCGGTGTAACAAACCAACCGCACCATCCAAATTCTGTAGTCTATTGGAGGCGACCGAAGCCATGCGGGTTAGAACTTCCGCTTGAGCCGAATCTCCTACGACGACGTTCAATTCCTTTTCGAGAATTTCAAAAAGGTGCTGCCAATCTTCCTGACGGGTATAGATATCCTGTAACGCGTGGATCGAATCCTCGTGCTCCGGGTCGTACTTATCGAGAATCGTGCGATAAACCGCAGTCGCATCGGATACGCGCTCGAGGTCATGGTTTAACACCGCAGCAAGGCGATAACTGAGTTCAATTTTATCCTGGGTATCTTTAGTTAGGGCGACCCGCTTACGTAATACCTCGACGAGTGCTTCGTGTGCGCCGTGTTCATCATAAATTGTATCCAACGTCAGTAAAATCTCTTCGTCGGTATCGTCCTTCCCGATAACAAAACGGCACGTCTCCTCGGCGCGTTGTACATCGTTCAGCTCCTCAATATACACGCGAACCAGTCGTCGACCGACCGATCGAAGCACTTCGGACGATCGGTTTTCTTCTAAAATCCCCGCATACGTATTAGCCAAAACGGCCCACCCGTCAACGATTGCCGATAATCGCTCACATTCCTCCAGCGAGTGTTCGTTGTAGGCGCTCTCCATCAGCGCGCGTTGCATCCAAGTAAATGCGGTTTGCACGTCATTCGCTTTGTCTTCTGCTATCTCGACGATGCGATGCAACATATTGACGCGCTTTTCCGAGTTATCCTCGTAGCGCAGCTGTACTTCCTGTACGCCTATTAAGCGGTCCCATGCTTCCTGAATGCGATAAAGCGGTTCGATGATCTCGCCGATGACAAGCGGTTGAACTTCATCTGCGAATAGCATTTCTAAAGCGGTTAGCGCTTGAGAATGGTCCGGATCGGCTTCTAAAATCTCTCGATATTGACGGATAGCGCTATCCACGTCGTTGAGACGTGTTTGATAGACTTGACCCAAACGAAATTGGAGGTTGAGTATCGCGTCCGGAGAGCTCGCGACGTCGATCTCTTTCTCCAATATCTCAGCGAGGTCATTCCATCTCTCGGTGGCTTCATAGAGTCGGTCAAGCGACTCGATCGCTTGAATGTGTCCGGGGTCTTCGCGGTAAACGATTCGATAGCGCGCAATGGCGGCGTCGATGTCACCGATCTGAACCTCGAATATTTGAGCCAAACGTAAAGCCATCTCGATCATCACATCCGTCGACTCGTTGCTCAGCTTTTCGATTTCTCGATCGTAGAGCTTAGCGACATCGTTCCAAGCGGAAAGATTTTCGGCTAAGAGTTCGAGGGAGCTCAATGTCTCTTGATCCTGATTATCGTAGGAAAGCGCACGAGCAAACGCCTCAAACGCCTGAGCCGTCTGTCCGAGGTTCACCTGGTGCAGCGAAGCGATCCGATGTAATAATTCTACTTTTCGTAGCGGATCCTCTTCATACTTGATTTGAATCTCTAACGTTTGTACGAGCTTGGCGTATTCGCCGGCGGCCTGATAAATCGGTTCTAAAACCACCGCGACCGCTTTCGATTCGCGGTCCTCGGCCATCATCGCTTCTAACGCGGCGAGCGTGGGAGCGTGATCAGATGTGATCTCGAGAATATCTCGATAAACCTCGACCGCGCGTTCGGCATCATTCAACTTGCGTTCCCATAGCTCGCCGATACGATATCGATACGAGATCACTTCGGTCGGGTCCTCGGCTAAATCGGCTTCGCGTTCGAGAACCGGAAGCAACTCCTCCCAGTTGCCGGTCATTTGATACAAAGCGTCGAGTCGGCCGATGGCTACAAGGTCGTCCGGATCAATCTCCAAAATTCTTTGATATGAATCGATCGCCTTTTCTATCTCCTTTAGCTCGCGTTCGTAAACCGCGCCGACTTCGAGATATAAGCTCTTTTTCTCGTCGACATCGTCGACGATATCCGCTTTATGGGTATACGCCGTGAGAACGTTTTCCCACTTTTCGAGCTGAAGATATAATTCAATGAGCTTATCAATGGCGGTGATATCGTCGGGCTCGATCTTAAGCAATCGATTGTAAACCTCGATCGCTTCAAGAGGCTTTTCGAGTATCTCCTCGTAAATTGACGCCGCGCGAAAAAAGTAATTCCTTTGCTCGTCCGGAATATCGAGTATCTCGGCCTTAACCAGGTAAATACCGGCCAAATCCTCGTAACGTTCTGAAAGTTGGTACAATCTCTCAAGCGCGTCTGCCGCTTCGATTTGCGAATTGTCTCGTTCCAATACCTTTTGGTAGTGTTCGATCGCGCCGCCGGTGTTTCCCAGATTTTCCTCGTATATTCTCGCTACCTTTAGATGAAGCAAGCCGGCGACAACTGGATCTTCCAGCCTATCGAATTGCTCTTCGTATACTTCCGCAAGCTCCTGCCACTCTCCGCCGGCCTCCGCGATTCGTTCCAACTGTTCTTGTGTCTCGCTCGAAGCCGGATCCTCCGCAAGCGCGCGCGCGTAACATCTAAAGCTATTGTTCAGATCGTTAAGCGCCTCGGCGTATAATTCGGCCATACGATGTAACAACACGATGCGCTGGTCCGCGGAATCACTATGGCTGACCTGGATCTCGTGAACGCCGACGAGTTTCTGGATATTATCTGCGTCTCGGTATAATGGTTCGAGTATCTGCGCGACTACCAGCCGATGTTCCGGCAGCTCGACCAAACGTTCCAATGCGGCAAGGGCGGTTTCGTTAGACGGATCGCGATCGAGCACATCGCGGTAGATTTCGATGGCGGCTTCGACCGCCTCCATGCGTTTTTCGTGTAGCTCGCCGAGCTTGATCATCAGCGCAACCTGCTGCTGCGCGTCGTCGATGAGTGACAACTGCCTCCTGACGTTATCGGCTAATTCACTCCACATCGCCTGACGTTCGAATAACTGATCGAGCGAGCTGAGCGCTAAACTATTCGTCGGGTCCAACTCGAGTACTTCGCTAAAAAGACGGATCGCTTCTCCAGGAGCTTTTAGCATCTCATCTTGAATGAACGCCATCTGCGCTAGAAGCTCTTCTTTCACCTCGAGTTCCGAAGACAAATCCACGCGTCGGCGCAAAACATCAAGAAGGTCACGCCAGCGTTCCGTGCGCCTGAATACAACCTCTAACACGCCGAGGGTTTCGGAGTCTTCTGGATCACGCGCCAAGGCCTTACGATAAGCGCCGACCGCCGCATCGATATTCCCGAGTTGTAGGTCGTGAATCTGAGCGGCTTTGATCCATAAGTCGCGAGACAGAATCGCATCCTCAGCTTCCGCCGCTAAGGTTTCGATTGTGATAACGAGTTCCGAAAAGCACCCTTCGTCCGCAGCTAAACCATGTATTCTCGCGAAGATCCCCGGATTGTCTGGCGCTTCACGCAAGGCTCGACAGTAGACGTTGAACGCCGACTTTCGGTCCGCAAGCTGATCGGCGTAGACCTCTCCAATTTTGGTGATCAAATCGAGTCGTTGCTCAAGATCGCCGGAAAAGTTCAGCAACACCTCCAGCGCGTTGACCAATTTTTTAGGCTCGCCATAGGTTTCAAATATTGGCTCCAGAATGCGCGCGGCCTCGCCGCCGAGCGCGTCGTCTTGTAACAGTCCCTCCAATGCGCTACGAGCGCCTTCGTGTTCGGGCATCAACATCAGAACCTCTCGGTACAGATCAAGCGCCCGAGATTTCTCGTCTAGCTTGGTCTCCAGGACCCGGGCGAGACGATATCGCAACGCCGCGAGCTCTTCATCGCTTTTAGGGCCTAAATCAATGCGATGTTCCAACTGATGCGCTAGGTCCTCGTGCCTTTCCTGGCGTTCGTACAACGCGTCCAGAGCGTTTTGCGCTTCTCTCTCGCCATCGCCGTATTCGATGATAATCGACCGATATGCTTCAACAGCTTGATCGGCATCCTTAAGCTTTTCTTCCCAGAGTCGGGCGATGTCATAGGTTAACCGCTTTCTCTCGGTTGCATCAGCCTCTAACTCCGCTCGACGTTGTACGATTCCCAGCAATTCGCGGAAGTTCTCGGTTTTTCGATAGAGCTCATCTAACGCAATCAAAGCTGCCTCGTGTGCCGGATCATCCTGGTAAATCGCCCGATACTGCTCGATGGCATCGTCAATTCGATTCGTAGCACTAAGCACCTTTCCGAACTGGATTCTCAAATCAACCACATCGGCGGGATTGACCGTATCCTCAATCGCTTTTAAATAAGCCTGATAGACCTCATCCCAACCCTTCACTACAGGAGCAACCCTCTCTATATCCTCGCGCGGCAAATCGCGAGTAGGGTCCGTGCGAAAAGCTTCCAAAAATTTCTCGAACGCTTTCTGAGGATTACGCAGTTTCTCTTCGTATAGAAGCGCCGTCTCTCGCAGCAGCGTAAGTCGTTGATCGATATCGCTCGCGTGTTTCAAGCGCGTCTCATAGACACCTACGAGCTTCCTCGCATCAGCCGATTGCTCATAAATCGGGGATAGTGCCTCGGCGGCTTCTAGGTTATGCTCATCAATGGTGAAAACCTTTTCATACGCTCGCGCCGCTCGATCCGCTTTGTCCTTCTTTTCCAACCACAATCGAGCCACGCGGAAAAGCAACGAAACACGTTCTTCTTTCCCTATCGCTTGACTATCCACCTCGCGCTCCAAGGTACGGATCAGCTCGTCCCACTTCTCAGTGGTCGAATAGAAATCTTCCAAGTCATCCCACGCTTTGAGTGCCACGAAATGCTTTTTAAGTTGCTCTTGGGCGCGCCGATCCTCCGGCTCGATCTCCAGAAGGCGCCGAAAGGTATCTATCGCCCCGTCGTCGTTAGCGAGTTTCTCCGCATATATCATTCCAAGCTTTTGCAGTAACGTGATCCGTTCTGTCCGATCTGTAGCCAATGCGCTTCGTTTTTCCAATACCTCAGCTAAAGGCGCCCAGTCGCGCGCGCGCTCATATAATCCAGATAGCGCTTCAATCGCTTGAAAATTATCCGGGTCGCTCTCAAGCACTTGCCGCCATAAATCGATGCAAATCTCCGGCTTCCGGAGCCTGGTTGTCGCGAGTTGAGCGATTTCGACGCGCCTGATCGCTTGATCCGATGGATCCATTAAGTCGCATTCCGCGTTCATCACTTCTATCAAACGCGCCCAGTCGCGCCTCTTCTCATACATGTCCTTCAGATAGGTAATCGCCTCAAGATTGTGCTTGTCGTATTCGAGAACTCTCTGAAAGCACTTAATGGCTTCCGCTTGATTGGCAGAGCGCTCCAAATACATCCGTCCCGCCTCGCTGAAGAGATCGATCTTCTCGTTGGTATCAATAACGAGCTCTGCTTTCGCGAGTAGCGTCTTGATCAAGTCCGACCAACGTTTTTGAGATTCGAACTTCTTAATCGCTTCGTCGAGCTCGGCTAGTTCGGCCTTTTCTTTATCGGAGAGAACGCGAGCTGTATTCGGAGCATTGTCAGTCGACGTTCTTTCACTTCTTTCGGTTAAAGAAGATATGCGCGCTGAGCTCGAATTCTGCAGTGTCGATTCGTTATCTTCATCACTGGATTGGCTTGAAACCTTAATGTCGCTGTCCGACACAAGTTCCTCCATCAAATCAATCGGTGTAAAGCTTCCCGTAAATTCGGACCTCGCTTGGTTGAGTTCTCTCGCACCCGAAGTCAGATCTCGCTAGCGTCCGGGCGGTCGGCACGGACGTAACCGCGTTTGGCCGATGAGAACGCCAAGACGCTAGTATCAAACCGACCTTCGGTCGAAAACTCAGCCAAGCATTCGACATCTTCTTTAAGGAAGCTGAATGTTGTTTACGAACTGAACTACTCAACCTACGGCCCCATATAACGGTTGATTCTAGCCGCCTCTTTCCTGCTGTAAAAACATGAAATCGGATTAGATCTGTTTGAATTCGCAAAGTTATCGAGGTTAGATGCAGATTCGGCCCCGACGAAGAATTAGCGACGCCAATTCTAGAAAGGGCAAAATCGTGGATAACCTCGGTAAAGCGCGAAATCATGATGTTTTCAACCTGACCGGTGGTCTGGAACAGAAATAAAAGAAACAGCTTTGAACAGCCGCCGGCTGCCGCATTAGCGTTATGTGGTTACGCCGAGTTATCTTTCGCAATACCTGATGATGCCAGTTATAGCGTAAACTGGCCATGGTAGACAAAAAGACTACAGGAGAACGCAATAGAACCCCCGTAATAAACAACGTGGAATATCTAAAACGGTCGAAATCGTCGCGCGTCCCTATCTAATCGAACGGTTGCATTGATGATTCAAACGGCTTCGCTACGAACTCGTGAACTAGAAACCTTCAACCATTTCATTAAGTTTGTCCTGTGCAGCTTTTACGTAATGCGCGGGAGTATCGGGTCCTGCCACTTCTATAAACTTCTTGAGAAATCGCTTCGCTTCTTCCTTTTCGTTGGTCAAGAGGTAGGTCCAACCTAACGAAAAAAGGGCGTCTCGCATCCCCGGTACGACGTCGAGAGCAGCGCGAAACTCGCGAATGGCTTCGTCGTACTTCTTCTTCTCTTGATAGACGGTACCAAGCAGGTAGTGTACAAGCGCTTCCTCCTCAGTGCCCGTCAGAGCTACTTTAAAGGCTTCCTGGAATACTTGAACCGCGTAATCGAGGTAACCTAAATCGGCATAAAGCCTCCCCAACGCACTGTATGCTTCCAACAAACGCGGTCCTTTCTGAATCGCTTCCGTGTATCGCCTTAACGCATTCTGTTGATCGTCCAGACGTTCGAGCGTTTGCCCTAACTTGTAATAGGCCTTAAATAGGCTCGGGTCGTTCTTTATCGCCGCCTCGAGAGCGGTTTTCGCGCCCGCCCAATCTTTAAGCTCCATTAGTACGGTGCCCAACTTCTCCTGATAGCTTGCCGAAGTCGGGTTGAGCGCGACCGCTTTCTGAAGGTCGTCCCTCGCTCGTTCGAACTTACGCATTTCCATATGAACAATACCCATGTTCCAGAAAACCTGATCGTTCTCGCTATCGATCGCGGCTGCCGATTCAAACGCTTTAATGGCTTCCATATATCGTTTCTGCTGTCCCGCGATAACCCCTTCATTCATTTTGTTAATCGACTCGACTCGCGCACGAGAACAGTTACCCCCCATGCAAATTGCTACTGACAACAACGTAAGCATCAACGCTTGGAACCGTGTCATATCTTGACTCCTTGAATGAATAATGTCCTGAGATAGTACGAGAGTATGGCCCTCTTCCTCAACCGCAAATTCGTAAATTCGCAGCGAAAATTCTTCCGGATATCCGAATTACCACTCTATCTAACAGAAGGATAGAATCGAACCGCTTGAAGACGCGAAAGACCGCGATCATTAAGTCGATATTTGTTCGTAATCGGAACGAACCAATCGGATTCACTGTCGTTTGAACCTAAAGGTTTTCGAAGGCGACGCGGATTCTACGTAAGCGTTCAGGGGTCAAACGAGTCGGCGGCCAATTCGCCTGTATAACCGAGCGCGCCCGCAGGGCCGGCGAGGATGGTACTTGCTGTACCTTACGGTTGTCGGTAGAAACGTACAACGCGGAGCGGACGCGAGTCCGCGAAGCTGTACGTTTCCAGCGGCCAGTACACAGGGTCCGAAGGACTCGAGTACACCGGCCCGAGGACGAAAGCCGGTTTTACGGGATGAATTGGCCGCCGTCGTAGTTAAACAGCAGTACGCCCCTGAACGGTTACGATTCTAAAATCGCACGGTTAAACCCTTACGTAGTAAAAAGCTTCTAATAAAAAGCAAAAAGGCGGTAAAAAGCACGGCATGCGGTACCTTTTTGCTGACCGCAGTATAATTGACCTTAGGTGAAATCCAGAAACATCTCAGACAAGCAACTAGGTCGTACCTCTGTCGCCCGCGAAGCGGTACGCGTCCACGATTTTTTGTATTGTTTAGGTAAACCGACAACTGGGAAAAATGCGATTTTCCGGAGACTTCAAGCGACTCTACCGCCCTTTAGCTCGTCGGCAAAATCATGCGAACACGCAACACAATAGGATTTGCGAAAGAATTCTAAAAAGCCCCGTAGGTAAGGTCATAACTTACCCAAGAATACATCCCGGTACGGGAACGACAATCTCTTCGGAGCTTTTCGCGACTATTCTCCCGCTTGCTGTAGCACGAAGGGATACGTCACGACTACGATTCCGCCACCTTCCGGCGCCGGAAACGTCCAGCGTTTTACCGCATCTGCAATACATCCCTCAACTCTCGCATTGCCCATATCGCTGCTGGCAATCATCGCGTTCTGAACAGCTCCTGTCGGAGAAATGATAAATTTTACCGCCACGCGGCCTTGTAAATCCGGCCTTTGGTTTAGCTCTTGCTCGTAGCAGAATCGGACCTCGTTGATGTGACGGCGAATGATTCTTCGAATAACTTCCTTAGACAGCGAGCCTCGAACATCCGCCGTACCCGTTCGAATACGAGGTACTTTTGCGTCTCTACCTCGGAAATTGCCCGCTCCTCTCCCGTAACCGGATCCGTCACCACCGCCGGCGCCGTGACCTATCGTACCGATATTGCCAAGACCAATCGTCCCCTCGCCGGTTCCGCCTCCTCCACGACCGGTTCCTCTAAGACCAAGACCGCCGAATCCGAAGTTCGCTCCTATCTGGTCACCCATAAGCGCGCCCAATGCGCTCATGGGGTCGTTACCCAATGCCGTTTCACGACCGTACGGAGAGGTCGGCGAATTCCAGGCTCCGACATTCGACTTTAGAATACCGATAATACCGGCCTGCATCGCTTCCTCTTTTGCCTTTGCACGCGCCATATGAGGATCCTCGTTTTCCTTTGGACCCTCGATGCCAAATTTATTGTTCGTCTTCTTAGCATTCTTATCGCCCATTTGGCCTTCTTCATC
>JAFGIB010000137.1 GCA_016929805.1 Deltaproteobacteria bacterium
AACGTTGCAAAAAACGTCGAGCGGAAACGCGAAAAAAGCGATGAAATAAGGGCGCGCGGAACTTTTTTTGGACCGCAGCTTAGTGCAACCTAAGTGAGGTCCAAAAAAAGTGAGCACGCCCTTAGTTCGCGCATTTTTCCGCGAGCGAGAGCGGTCTACGCCGACGGATTTTTTGCAACGTTAAGGTAAACACGTTCTTAAACTCGAGTCGGCGAGCCGGTCGGCGGGATGCGCTTTTAGCGAGCGGCCTTTCCTTCCATGTCACCCGGTTTTAAAGGGGAAAACCACCGCGGAGCGAGCGCTCGCTGGCGTTAATTTGCCGATTGGTAGAGAAAGTCATATGCCTGGACGATAGCGAAGAATGCGAGGACATATGGGCATGCGTAGGAATATCGTACATGAAGGCTCCGAGCAGCTAACCTACGAAATCAGGGAAATCGTGGCGATCGCCCTGGAACTGGAAAAGCTCGGAATTGAAATTACCTGGGAAAACATCGGCGATCCGATACAAAAAGGCGAAACCCTGCCCGAATGGATCAAAAAGATCGTCTCGGATTTGGTCGCGCAGGACAAAACCTATGGTTACATCGCAACCCAAGGGGTCGCGGAGACGCGGCGTTTTCTAGCGGGCCAGGTCAACAAACGCGGTGGTTGCCAGATAACATCGGACGATATTGTCTTTTTCAACGGGATCGGCGATGCGGTAGCCAAGATTTTTGGTTTCTTAAAGCGAGAGGCGAGGGTCATCGGCCCTTCCCCCGCGTATTCCACCCACTCGTCGGCCGAGGCCGCTCATTCGGGTTACGAGCACCTGTGCTACGATTTAGATCCCAATCGAAATTGGATGCCCGATCTCAACGATCTCGAAAACAAGATTCGCTACAACGATTCGGTCGCGGGCATGTTGTTGATCAATCCGGACAATCCGACCGGGGCGGTGTATCCGCGCGCGTTGCTGGAGGAGATGGTCGAAATCGCGCGGCGTTATAATATATTTGTTATTTGTGACGAGATCTATTGTCATATCGTATTTAACGGAGCCGAGACGGTCCATTTAAGTGAAGTCATCGGCGAGGTTCCGGGAATCGCGCTTAGAGGCATTTCCAAAGAATATCCGTGGCCGGGAAGCCGCTGCGGATGGATCGAGGTCTTTAATCAGGAACGCAGCGCGATGTTTAAAAAATACATAAAAAGCATTATAAACGCTAAAATGCTGGAGGTATGCTCGACGAGTCTCCCGCAATATTCGATTCCCCTGGTTATGGGTGATCCGAGGTATGTCGAGCACTTGAATCAGCGCAAGCGTATGTTCGAAAAGCGGGCTAACGAGGCCTGGACGATTTTATCGCAAGTCGACGGAATTCAGATTATCAAACCCAAGGGTGCGTTTTATATGTCTATTATATTCGACGCCGAAAGGCTGACTCACCGGCAGACGCTACCGATCGAACGGCCCGAGGTGCGGCGCTACGTGGAACAGATAGTACAAGGCGTCGATGTGGATAAACGCTTCGTCTATTACTTACTTGGTTCAACCGGCATCTGCGTGGTGCCGATGACCGGTTTTTATTCCAACCGCAAAGGTTTTCGCATGACCCTTCTGGAAACCGACGATCGAGTGCGCGAGACAACCTTGAAGACTATCGCTCGCTCCATCGAGCAATATCTCTCCTCCACCCGCTAATCCGTCGTGCTTGAGGCGAAATCGCGGACCCGTAGTATCTTCTCAAAAAGTCGTGGCGAGCAGATGAAGATACCTGAAAGCAGCCCAACCTGCCCGTGCCCTTGCCTGTTTTTTTACCGGGAGAACTAACCTTACGTGGTGCAATCGTGTTGAAGACAATACTTTTCTCATTTTTGAGTTACTTGAGCACGGGCGGGGGCAGGGGCAAGTTTTTTATATCGATACTACCAAGGCGCGAACCTATACGGCCACGTTCCCGGGTTGTTTCGCCACCTCTTTTTGAGAAGGTACGTTAAGGTTTATATGGCGATATCGATTTACGTCCACTTTCCTTTTTGTATTCGAAAATGTCCCTACTGTGATTTCTATTCCGTTGCTATCCAACCGTCGCTCATCGCTCAACGGCAATATACAGATGCGCTGATCGACGAGCTTCGTTGGCGCGCTTCAGACCTATTTGATCTGCCATTGGAATCGGTTTACTTTGGCGGCGGGACGCCTTCGCTGTGGGATCCCGCCGAGCTCGGACGGGTGCTGGAAGCGATCGTCGCTCGCTTTAGCCGCGATCAGGCTGATACCGAGGTGACGCTGGAATGCAATCCCGGGTCGATCACTAAAGACCGCGCGGCGGCATATCGTCGCAGTGGGGTAAACCGGTTATCCATCGGGGTGCAATCGCTCGACGATAGACACCTGCGTTATCTCGAGCGGCCGCACGATGGGCAAGCCGGCCTGGATGCGATAGAACTCGGGCTGGTCGAGCTAGGGCGAGTCGGCGTTGATATGATCTACGGGCTGGCCGAGCAAACGACCGAGGCTTTTTGTGGAGAGCTGGAGCGCCTCGCGGGCTTAGGGGTAAAACACCTCTCCGCCTATTCGCTTACCATCGAGACGAACACGCCGTTTGGAAAACGAAAACAAAAGGGACAACTGAGCATGGGACGGGAAGAGGACGCGGCCGAGTGCTTTCTCGCCAGCCGAAAAACCCTCGAAGCATTGGGTTTCGAACACTACGAGGTGTCGAATTACGCGTTGCCCGGCGAAAAGTCGCGACACAACCAGCACTATTGGCGCGGTGGAGACTACCTCGGGTTGGGAGCCTCGGCCGTCGGTTGTCTTCATACCGGAATGGGCCGGGCGAGACGCTATCGCAACACGCCAGATATAGACCGATATATCGCGTACAGTAAGAGAGCCGAGGTTGAGTCTTTCGAAGAACAGCTCGGTCCGCTGGAAATCATCAACGAGTCGCTGATGTTGGGCTTGCGCACGAGGTCGGGAGTGCATCTGCCGACGGTTCAGGCGCGGTCGGGCTTGACTTTGTTGGAGCGCCGGGACCGCGATTTCCATGATCTGCTACAAAAAGGACTCTTGGTAAAAAAGGGTGATTGGTTAAAAATACCCGCGGAAAATTGGCTTTACTTGGATTCGATAGTCGCGAACGCCTTTATGACAAGATGACCGGCGAGGCCTTTCAAGAGGCATTTTGGGTCTGATTGCCCGAGTGGTAAGTATTCAGGGGTCAACCCGAGCTATAACCCGCCGTTGCTCCGCGCCTGAGTCGTCGGTAATTAAGATTTTACTGTTATCGTCTTGATGAATCGCCGGATTGCGATATCAGGCAGCTCAAGAAATAGGTTCTCTTATAGGGTTCGCCGTGCTCGTTTGTTGGGTCGAATGCCCGTGGCTTGAACATGACCACTCAACCTTCTCGAATTCGTAACTTCTCGATCGTTGCTCACATAGACCACGGTAAGAGCACGCTCGCGGACCGGATCATGGAGGCGACTGGAGCGCTATCGGAGCGCGACAAAGCCGATCAATTCTTGGACAAAATGGAGATCGAGCGAGAACGGGGAATCACCATAAAAGCGCAGGCGGTGCGTCTGCGCTATCGATCGAAATCGGGAGAGGAATATCAATTCAACCTGATCGATACGCCCGGTCACGTGGACTTCACCTACGAGGTCTCCCGCTCTCTGGCCGCGTGCGAGGGAGCACTATTGGTCGTCGATGCGACCCAGGGAGTGGAGGCTCAAACGCTCGCGAACGCCTATTTGGCGATCGATAACAATTTGGAAATCCTTCCGGTGTTCAACAAGATCGACCTGGCGAGCGCTGATCTCGAGCGCGCCATCAAGGAGGTGGAGGAAATCGTCGGCATCGACTGCGAGCGCGCCATCGCGGTCAGCGCCAAGACCGGCGAGGGGGTGAACGAAATGCTCGAAGCGATTATCGAGCGTATCCCGGCGCCTCAGGGAAGTTCCGACCGCAGCTTGCGGGCGCTGGTCATCGACAGTTGGTACGACAGTTACCGCGGCGCGGTGGTGCTGGTTAGAATCGTCGACGGCTCGCTTGCTAAGGGAGATAAGATCCGCATGCTCGCGACGCAGTCGGATTATGAGGTGACCGAGGTCGGCGTGTTCACCCCCTTTCCCGTGCAGCTTCAGCGGTTGGGGCCGTGTGAAGTCGGTTTTTTCGCCGCCAGCATCAAGTCCGTGCAAGACGTTAAAGTCGGAGATACGGTCACCCACGCAAAAAAACCCGCTACCGAGCGCCTTCCCGGTTTTAAAGAGATAAAACCCATGGTGTTCGCGGGGATCTTTCCTTCTGACAGCGAGCTTTACGCGGGTCTACGCGACGCTTTGGAACGACTTCATCTCAACGACAGCGCGTTTCGTTTTGAGCCGGACAACTCAAAAGCGCTCGGGCTCGGCTTTCGTTGCGGTTTTCTCGGATTGCTGCATATGGAGGTCATTCAAGAACGTCTGGAACGTGAATACCAGCTCGATTTGGTGACCACGGCGCCGAGCGTCGTCTACCGGGTGCGCACCACGAACGAACAGCTCTTATACGTGGACAATCCCTCGCGCCTTCCCGACGCGGGAAGAATCAGTTGCGTCGAGGAACCCTACTACAGGGTGTCGATTCATCTTCCCAGCGCCTATATCGGAGCGGTGCTCAAACTCTGCGAGGAGCGGCGAGGGACTCAAAGCGGCATGCAATACGCCTCGAAGGACCGAGTTATTATCGTCTATGAATTACCCTTGGCGGAAGTATTATTCGATTTTTTCGACGCCCTGAAAACCATCACTCGCGGTTACGCGTCGATGGATTACGAAATGATCGGTTTTCGAGAAAGTCAGCTTGTCCGTCTCGATATTTTGATCAACGGAGAGCCGACCGACGCGCTCAGCTCGATCGTTCATCGCGATCGCGCGTACCAAGCGGGGAAACAACTGACGAGCAAACTGAGAAAGATTATTCCCAGGCAACAGTACGATGTGGCGATTCAAGCGGCCATCGGGAGCCGCGTGATCGCGCGCGAAACCGTCAAAGCGTTGCGCAAGGATGTAACGGCCAAGTGTTACGGCGGCGATATCACCCGTAAGCGCAAGCTTTTGGAAAAGCAAAAAGAGGGAAAGAAGCGCATGAAGTCGGTGGGGAGCATCGAGATCCCGCAGGAGGCTTTTCACGCGATCTTAAAAGCCGAAAAGTAGAGCGGAAGGATTGGTAGATTGTAAACAGGATCACATTGTTCGTTATACGAGATAGCTTGTAGTGCTTTTAAGGTTACGTCGAGTTCTAGGAATATGTAATATTCTAGCAAGGCTGTAAAAAGGGGAGTGTAAAAGGGAGAGAACGGCGTTAGGCTACCACAAACGTCATGTGTGCGCATTTCGCTCATTGTGATCACCGAGATCGGAATAATGATCAGTCATTTCGGTGATCGTGATCGGTGTCATGTGGCAATGGGTCGGAACGAAGTGACGCGGGGGCAAAAATTAGTTTTCAGACCTCCTTTTTGGGGAGCATTCTTTGCGCCTGGAACCACGCCGTTTTTCGATCTTCAATGCGGCATTTAATCGCTTTTCTGCTAGTCGTGATACTTGGCATTTGGACAGCTCGCGAGATATATCCCATTTGCGGGATACGGCGACTCTTGATGGCGAGTGACGTAGTCGGTAACGAGCTCGTACGAAGTTACCGAACTTAGCCC
Organism: Deltaproteobacteria bacterium; assembly: GCA_016929805.1. GTDB lineage: Bacteria > Myxococcota_A > Polyangia > Polyangiales > JAFGIB01 > JAFGIB01. The sequence goes on from JAFGIB010000137.1 coordinate 5,685, forward strand.
GGATAATCACCGCTCTCGCGGTGCCTCGCTATCTCTTCGCCACCACAGCACTTTTACTTCCTTCGTAAATACAGAAAGTATTCGCTCAGTCACCAAAGGCACTGTTATGTCGAATTCATACGCGATCCACTCGCTCAGAGGTGAATTATCTCGGCTAAAACAGACGAATCAATTCGTTTGTTTATAATTGGCTATTGGCTTGCCGAAGGCGTTCGTCCTTCTCTGCCCATAAATCGTTTAACCAGTTTTGAAATCGAATCCGGTATTGTTCATCGCGCGAGTAGTCGCCGAGCAGCGTCGGAGTAATGGGATGTTTTTCTACGTGAACCTCGACTCGTTTCACGCGACCGCAGAGAAAACTCCAAAAGCCGGGAGCGCCTGCCGGATAGAAAATCGTTATATCCAGAATAAAACTCAGTTGATCACCCATGGCCGACAATACAAAGCCAATCCCTCCAGCTTTGGGTCGCAATAGGTGTCGATAGGGTGAATTCTGTGCGTCGCGTTTGGCTTCCGCAAAACGGGTACCTTCGATGAAATTCATAATCGAAACCGGGTTGTCCCGAAATTTTTCGCAAGCTTTGCGGGTAATATCCAAGTCTTTTCCCTTAAGATGCGGATGCTTTCGTAGGAAGTCGTTCGAATATCGTTTCATAAAAGGGAAATCCAGCGCCCACCAAGCCAATCCTAAGAGTGGAACCCAGATAAGTTCCTTTTTGATGAAAAACTTGAGAAAGGGAATTCTGTGGTAAAGGACCTTTTGCAGCACCGGAATATCGACGCCGCACTGATGGTTCGAGATCACCAGGTACCAGGCACGGCGATCCAACTGTTCGAGCCCGGTGAGATCGAATTCGATCTTCCTGGTTAGAACCAAACCGGCGTTATTGAAACAGATCCAGCTTTCCGCGATCCAAATCGCGACTTTACCGCAGAGTTTTCGCCCAATGCTAAAAGGTAGAGTCAACCTCAATAAGGTTACTGTGTACAATAAGGATACCCAGAACACCGTGTTGACGACCAAGTATAGGAGAGAGAAAACCCCTCTTATTTCGTATAGGACTGAACGCATGATCTTCTTAGATCGTTCCAGCGTCTCGTAGTAACTTCGAGACAGACGCCGCCAATAAGCGATTGCCAGCCGCATTGGGATGGATTTGATCGCTCTTTAAAGTGGGATGGGAGATGATATAGGCAAGCACGTCGCCTTCATAGGGCACTCGGTGCTTATCCGCAATACGCCGGTAGAAATATGCTGACGAAAGGAGCAATCCCGGTTCCGGCACGCCGATGATCACAACGTCGATACCGCGTTCTATTATTGCTTCAACCATCGCTTCTATGCTAGGGCCTCTTTTGCGGGACCGATTCAGAACAATCAATTGCTGTTTCATCATCATGCTTTCGGCGACAACGGCTCGCGCGCCACCAGGACCGAGCAGTTTTGTTACGGTGACGAAAAAGTGGATTGTCAGTAAAAAGATTGTCCACATAGCCGCCAATTAATTAATGGCCAAATTCACGACAGTACAAGCCTTTGATATTATTGGCATTTCCGCTATGATTAGTAATTCGCCTGTTACAGGGAACTAGTTATTTACCTTAGCGTTGCAAAAAACGTCGAGCGGAAACACGAAAAAAAGGCGATGAAATAAGGGTGCGCGGAACTTTTTTTGGGCCGCAGCTTAGGGCACCCTGAGTGAGGTCCAAAAAAAGTGAGCACACCCTTAGTTCGCGCTATTTTTCGCGAGCGAAGCGCTTTACGCCGACGGATTTTTTGCAACG
>JAFGIB010000138.1 GCA_016929805.1 Deltaproteobacteria bacterium
ACAGCAAAACCCTCAACCTCTTCGCTTGATAGACCTCAAGAAGGCTGCCTAATGTAAATGTCCGAGAATCGCGATCGGTGATTTAGAACCCATCAGCGAAGCGCAGCTCGGTATCGTCGAGATCGTGATACCGTACCGCGCGGACGTGAGCTCCGCCGCGGCGCAAGACGAGCTACGGCAGGAATCGAGCGGCATCGGAGAGGGCATGGGGGCAAAGCAGATGTCGCAGGAGGGAGCGAGCGACGCCTCGGCCGCGGCCGCGCGCGTCGTCGGCGTAACCGTTGAGGGCAATCAGCTCGTGGTCCGCGGCCTCGGCGGTCGCTATTCGCGCGTGTTGCTCAACGGCGTTACAGTCCCGAGCACGGACCCCGACGTACCGAGCGTCGACCTCGATCTATTCCCGACCGGTGTCATCGATAGTATGGTCGTGGCGAAAGCATTTCTTCCCAACATGCCGGCGGACTACGCGGGCGGGGTGTTGATGATCAACACAGTCAGTTTCCCGCGCGACTTCACCTTGGAGTTGGGCACCTCCGCGGGCGCAAACAGCCGGTCGACCTTTCGCAGGCGCCTAAGCTATCCAGGAGGAGGTTGGGATTGGTTGGGATTCGACGACGGCCGACGCGATATACCCGAGGCTCTGCCCAATGAACGGTTACAGGTCAGTCGCGACGGTCTGTACCGTGGCTTCGACCAATTGGAGGAAGCGGCCGAGTTGTTCGAGAATACCTGGCAGTATAAACGGATAACGTCCTTGCCCAAAATCGGCCTCGATTTCACCCTCGGCGATAGTGTGGATCTCGGAAAGCGCAGGCGCTTCGGATATCTGACCTCAATTGCTTACGACTACAATAGCACGCGCGAGACCGGCATAAGCCGCCCGCGCCCGCGCATCGCCGAGGACGGATCTCTCGAGGTATTTAACGACTACCGAATCGAAAGCGGATCAGACGAGGTGCAGCTCGCCGGGCTCGCAACCGCGAGTCTCGATCTCGGACCGCAAGACTCGCTCACCTTTCTTACCTTGTTCAACCGCAGCTTGACCGACGAAACCGTGCTTAAAACCGGAGAGAGCGGGGAGCTGGCGGCGGGTGAATCGGTGGAAAAGTGGCAGCTACAGTTTCTCTCCAGAACCCTATCGCTCAATCAGTTGCTCGGCGACCACCAGAATCTATTCGCATCAAAACTGAGACTCAGATGGAACGGATTCTTTTCGCTCGGACGACGCGACGAACCCGATCGGCGCTCGGTGATTTACGGACCGCAGGGAGGTCAATTTCGTTGGCTCGAAAAGTCTAATTCGGGCGAACGCTTTTTCAGTGAGTTGGAGCAGATCGATCTCGGCGGCGGCGCGAATCTACGGTTTCCGCTCTGGCCTCAGAGCTGGGGAACTATCGGCGGGCTGGGGCAAACCTCGGGGCGAGAGTTTATCAACCGCCGATTCCGCATGGTGCAGGACCCGAGCAATACCGATCAAACGGTATATCAGGATCCGGTCGAGGAGCTCTTCAGCGAAGAGGGAATCGGTACGGTAACACGAATCCGCGAATTCACTCGACCAGACGACAGCTACACGTCGCGCCAGAACCTTAGCGCCGCATTCGCCATGATCGAAAGCCCGATCCTCGGGCCGCTCTCGATCGCCGGCGGTATGCGCAGCGAAATCGCTTATCAGAAGCTCGAGTCGTACAGCCCGTTTGAGCAAGAACGGACCGACGAGGACCGGGAAAACCGAATCGAAAGAACCGACGTCGACTTTCTTCCCGGCGTTGCGCTTAAATACGCGTTAGCCGAGCACATGTTTCTGCGCACCGCCTACGGCATGACCTTGGGGCGTCCGCAGATACGCGAGCTCGCGCCTTATCAATACTATGATTTTTTGCGCGACCGAAACGTACAGGGAAACCCCGATCTAAAAAGCACGGAAATACACAACCTGGATCTCCGATGGGAATGGTTTTTTGACAAGGCAGAGGTCGCGGCGATCACGCTGTTCGGCAAGCAGTTTTTCCATCCCATCGAGCTACAAATTCTCAACCCGGATAACTACGACGCGCAGTTCATAAACGCCGAAAGCGCGCGCAATCTCGGCGCGGAGTTCGAGTTGCGCGTCGGGCTGAAGAAAATCCATCGGGTGCTCCACAACTTTAGCTTCGGTAGCAACTTCGCCTTGATTTGGTCCCGCGTGGAATTGCCGCAGGAGCTTTCGGGCGCGGTCAAATCCGAACGTCGCCTTTTCGGTCAGTCGCCTTACGTCGTCAACGTGTCGCTCAGCCACCATGAACCGAAGACAGATACCACGCTCACGCTGGTCTACAACGTCGTCGGACCGCGGATTTCGGACGTGGGCACGCGGGTGGGGGAATTCGTACTTCCGGATATCGAGGAGCAGCCCTTCCACGCGCTTGATTTGGTCGCAAGCTGGCAGTTGGACCGGCATTTCAAGTTTAAGCTGAAACTCAAAAATATTATATTTAGCAAACGTGAATTTCGTCAGGGGGATTTTTTGGTTCAAAGGGTGGACCCGGGAGCCTCCTGTTCGGTGGGCATGAGCTATTCCGAATAGCAGAAAAACCAACTGATATCTTAATATCTAAAAATGAAAGGACTGAGTAACAATGATTCGAAATTTGATTTGTATACTAGCATTGAGCATAAGCCTGTTTGCCGTCGGCTGTGGTGACGACGACAACGGGGACGAGAACGGCGGGACCGGAGGCACAAACGGAAGCGCCGGCAAAGACGAGGGGAAGAGCGGTGACGGCGGAAGCGCCGGCAAAGACGACGCGGGCAGCGGCGGCTCTGATATTGAGCCGCCTGACTGCGACGATGAAGAGATCATCGACGAGGACATCTCGCAAGATACGACCTGGGAGTGTCCGGTCTATCTATTGCAAGGCAAGATTTACGTAGTCGATGACGCTGTACTGACCATTGAACCCGGGGTTCAGGTTCTAGGCGACACCAGCGGGACCGAGGAAGCGGCTTTGATCGTCACCCGAGGCGCTCGACTTGAAGCGATCGGTACCGCGGACGATCCGATCGTCTTTTCGTCGGGAAATCCCGAGGGGGCGCGAAGCACGGGCGACTGGGCGGGCGTCGCGCTGTTGGGCTCGGCAAGCATCAACAGCGGTTCGTGCATCGAAGACGGCGATACCAGCACCGCGGATACCTGCGAGCAACCGGGATTTATCGAGGGAAGACTCGAGGGGATCGACGTCGCCGATGATCGCGGTCGCTTCGGCGGAAGCGACGACGAGAGCGACTGCGGATCGCTCAAATACGCGCGTATTGAATTCGCCGGCGCTGAGCTGAGCCCGGACAACGAGCTCAATGGTCTGACCGTCGCGGGTTGCGGAGATCAAACCGAGCTGAGCCATATTCAGGTTCATCGTGGCAAGGACGACGGGATCGAATTTTTCGGCGGCAACGCGGGCATGGACCACGTGGTTATTTCAGGAGCTTCCGATGACGGGCTGGACTGGGATCTCGGATGGCAAGGCGAGGTGCAGTTCTTGGTCATTCACCAGTTCGCAGGAACCGGGGACAATGCTATAGAAGCCGATAACCTGGGGGCCGACGAAGACGCGCAACCGAGATCCAATCCCACGATTTCTAATGTCACGATGATCGGCACGCCTGATACGCGGGGTATGTTATTGCGCGAGGGCACGCGCGGCCGGTTGCGAAATTTCATCGTCTACGGATTCGGTTCTGAAGCCGTCGATTTGGCCGCGGCTGAAGTCGACCTTAATAGCGAATGGCCCGGCGAGCTCAGTATCGAGAACAGTTTCTTTTTCGATAACGGTGATTACGCGGACGAAAGCGGCGAAGAGGACGATGACGGCGGTTTCTCAGAAGAAGAGGCGATCGAAGCGAGCGCGCGCAGCAACACTATCGGTATTGACCCCGAGTTCGGCAGCCTTAGCGAAACTTCTCCCGACTACATTCCTGCTAACGAAGAGTTATCGGATCAGGCCGTACCGGGTTTTGGCGACAAGACGGCAACCTACGCCGGGGCGTTCGAGCCGAATTCATCGGACGATTGGACAGAGGGCTGGACCGCGTTCCCCGAGAACTAAAGGCCAAACCCCAATACCATTTTTACTGACCGACGATTTAGACACAGCAGTCTATTAACTCGTAAACCGTTCTATGCGCGATAGTGCGGCCCGCAAACTATCTCCGGCGGGGACGGTTCACGAGTTTTTTTTCCGATCGCGCCGGACGATTCTCGGAAGACCTTTTTAGACACGCTCTTAGATAAGACGACAAATCGCCGCCGGCTGAGCCCGCGCTGTTGCTCATACCAATTCACACACGTCAGAGTTTCAGTGACGAGCGAGGTCTTCCGCGTCGCCTTGTGAAATTCGGCAGTCGCTAGTGCTACCTATACGCGCGGCGATTCGATGCTCGCGGATCCAGGGTAAAAGCGCGATCTCGAGCGTAAAGCAAAGCCGTGTGATAGTATCTCGTCTTTCTCTCACGAGAGTCGTCGATGCCTCCGGAAAAGAAAGAAAAGCTCAAGCGTTTATTCTATCGCGGCGCGTTGATATCGACGCTTTTATTAACGCTGGTTGCGCTATTAATGACCCGTCCGTGGTCGCGACATAACTCGTGGAAACAGATGGCGATCTTCATGCCGAGCAAGCGTGTCGCCAATTTTCGGGCAATGGATGAGATTTTTCCTTCGCGTCCCATCCGTCGCGGAGAGCCGTCGCACCGCTTCGAGACGCGCGAACGCCCACTGCCGAAGACCTATACCTACCGAGGCAAACAAACCCGGCTTGACGATTTTCTCGACCGGACCTTTACGACGGGAGTACTCGTTCTGCAGGGCAACGCGATTGTCGCGGAGCGCTACTTCCGAGGTGCCCGCCCCGATTCCGCACTCACCTCTTGGTCGATGGCAAAGTCAATCGTTTCATTGCTCGTGGGGATCGCACGCGACGAGGGTCTCATCGGAGACCTGGACGTGCCGATCGGCAGCTACGCTTCTGAATTGCGCGCGAGCGCGTACGGCGCGGTAACGCTAGGCGATGCGCTCACCATGTCTTCCGGCGTCGCGTTCGACGAACGATACGAACGGCTGTTCTCCGATATCAATCTGATGTTCGCCCGAATTTTCTATTTTCGCGAGAGCGCCGCTCATTATCTCGCGTCATTACCGCGAGAAGCGCCGTCGGGTAAACGCTTCCACTATATCAGCGCCGATACCTTCGCGCTCGGGCTCGCGTTGCGCGAAGCCATTGGAAGATCCTTGAGCAGCTATTTGGAACAAAAAATCTGGAAACCGATCGGCATGGAGTACGACGCCTCTTGGAACGTCGCGAGCGACGACGATATCGAGCTCGCTTTTTGTTGTCTCAATGCTCGGTTGCGAGACTACGCGAAACTCGGTCGGCTGGTCGCTCGCGGCGGCGACTGGGACGGCCGACGCATTATCTCGAAAAATTGGCTGCGACAATCCACTCGCGTCGAGCCGGAGCGGGCTCCTGGAACGATCCCAGGTTTTAGATTCGGTTACCAATACCACTGGTGGATTCCCTCGGGCGGCCGGGAAGCCTTCATGGCCGCGGGAATATGGAGCCAATACCTATACATCAATCCGAGTCGCGATTTGGTTATCGTTAAGACCAGCGTTGACCCGAACTTTTTCCAAACGAAGGACGAGCACGTTGCGGTTTTCGAAGCCATTGAGGACGCGTTGCGCTAAAAGGGCTCGCGTAAAAATAATTTCACATTTTTAGGGATAGCTCGGGGTCAAATGTTTTATCGACGATTGAGCGGAACCGCAGCAATAGCGGCGCTATTTCGAGTATTCCGCGATTGAGGAGATGAGACGGTTGGCCCCGAGATGGGATACTAAAAGTGAAGTTGTTTTTGCGCGAGCCCTAAGTAACGATGTTCCTTAATGTTGCCAAAACCCCGTAGGCGCAAATCGCTTTGTCTGAAAACGAATAGAGCACATAAAATCAGACGTTTTTCGGAGTATTATTCCTATGACGCAATCAACAAAAGTATCTTTCGTTGCCCGGATATTGGAACGGTTGAGCCTGCGGTTCCCTACGCTGTTTCTCGTTCTCGCGATCCTTACCCTGGTCGATTTCGTAGTCCCTGATTTCATTCCTTTTCTCGATGAAATCGGGTTGGCTCTTTTGACCGTGTTGTTCGGAATGTGGAAGAACCGTCAAGCAGATTCTCGGCGCCCGCACTAGCTATTTGGGCTGCGGCCGGAAGAATTGGGCGATCATCCAACCACCAGAAAACACATGGGTATCGAGCAAAAGGTTCACGGGTCCGCAATTCTTATTATATTGACACCTTCAGTCAGAAACGCGAAAGAAGCGATAAAATTGTTCAACCTGAAGCGGGTCTAGCCCAAAATCTCCCTGAGCTTGTCCCCGGGGCTCGGCGCCTTCATCAGCGCCTCGCCGATCAATACGGCGTCGGCTCGAGTATCGGCAATTCGTTTCAGCTCTTCCTTTGACCCAACGCCGCTCATGTAGATCGCCACGCGCTCCTTTGGAATACAATCGATCAGTTTCGTCGCTGCTCTTGCATCAACCCGAAAGGTTCGAAGATCTCTCGCGTTAACGCCGATAATCGCTGTTTCAGTATCCAAGGCGATTTCGAGCTCGTTTTTTTTTGCCACCTCTATGAGCGGTACGAGACCCTGATGATGCGTAGCGATAACCAACCTTTTTAGCTCGGAGGCGGAGAGAGCGCAGACCATAAGCAGCACCATTTGGGCCTGCGCCACTCCGGCTAGGCAAACTTGGATTTCATCGAGAACAAACTCCTTAAATAAAATCGGTATGGTTACGGCCGATGCCGCTCGCCTTACATCCAAAAGCGACCCGCCGAATCCAAGCCGATCGCAAAGCACGCTTACGGCAGCAGCACCCGCCGCCTCGTAGGCACGCGCTATCTCGCTTACCGCTCCCGCAGAACACTCGCGGATTATGCCGGCGCTAGGGCTTTTCAGCTTGATCTCGGCAATAACCTTGGGTCGGTTGCGATTTTCTCTGGACAGCGCCGAATAGAGCGATTGATATTTCGCTTGAGCAAAATCACTCCGGGAAACCGACGAAGACAGCTTCTTATAATGGTTGCGTCGCCGTTCGATCTCGCGCCTTTTGCGCGCCAAGATAGCTTTTAGGAAGTCGCGATTCGTCATTCCCTGCGACCGTATATGATCCACTCATCGAGCTTGGCTCGAGCAGCGCCCGAATCGATCGCCTCTGAGGCTAGATCGACCCCTCGTCTCGGCGAGTCTGCCTCGCCCGCCACACATAAGGCGGCAGCCGCGTTGACCAAAACGGCGTTGCGATAGGGGCCTTTTTGACCCGCTAGAATCTCTCGCGCTATAGCGGCGTTTTGTTTTGCATCTCCTCCCTTAAGCGACTCAAGCGATACCCGCTCAATCCCAAAATCCTCGGGTTTCAGCTCGAAGGTCGAGATAACTCCGGAGTCGAGCTGGGCAACCCGGGTCGTTCCGGTCGGCGAAACCTCGTCTAAACCTTCTTCTCCGTGCACGACCCAAGCCCTTTTCGAGCCCAGAATCGCCAGAACCCGGGCCATTTGTTCCAATCTGCTGCCATCGTAGATACCGAGAAGCTGATGGGTTGCGCCGGCGGGATTGGTCAGAGGACCGATAAGATTGAAAAGCGTTCGGATGGCCAGCTCGCTACGGACAGGAGCGGCATATCGCATGGCTGGATGGTGAGCTCGCGCGAACATAAAGCAGATACCTATTTTCTCGAGGCACGTCACAAGCGTTTCTATCGGCATTTCCAGCATAACGCCAAGCTCTTCCAGTAGGTCAGCGCTTCCGGCTCGGCTGCTCGCCGCCCGATTTCCGTGTTTGGCGACCATCACGCCGCAAGCTGAGACGACGATGGCCGTTATGGTTGAAATATTGAATGTTCCGGACCTATCCCCTCCTGTTCCGCAGGTATCCAGTAAAGCCTTGTCCGTCACGAAATCAACTCGTAGACAGTGCCGGCGCATCACCTTTGCGGCCGCGGCGAGTTCCTCGGCGGTTTCGCCCTTAATCCGTAAAGCGACTAAAAACGCGGCGACCTGCGCGCTGCTCGCTTTACCAGTCAGGATCGCTTCCATGGCTCTTTCCATTAAAGCGTTATCTAGATCGTGTTTTTCAACCGTCCTCTCTATCGCCTCATGCATCGTTTCAACCTACCTATTATTACGAGGTATTGTTCCCCCGGCCTTGGTTTGATCAAGAAAATTTCTTAACATCGCGTGTCCGTGCTCGGTTAAGAATGATTCTGGATGAAATTGCACTCCCTCGACAACGTCTAGTTTTCGGTGCCTGACTCCCATGATCTCGCCTCGGTCGGTCCATGCCGTAACCTCAAGATCTTCTCCGATGCTCTCCGGTTTGAGGATTAGAGAGTGATAGCGCGTCGCGGTAAATGTCGGTGGAAGACCTCGAAAGAGCGAACGTTTGTCATGTATAATGCTCGAAGTTCGTCCGTGCATCAGCCGTTCTGCACGTACGACTTTTGCCCCAAAGACCTGACCGATAGATTGATGCCCTAGGCAAACGCCGAGCAAGGGATAACGACCAGAAAATTTTCGTATTACTTCGAGCGAGATGCCCGCGTCATCTGGCGTGCCGGGACCCGGGGAGACGAGTATCGCCTCGGGACTCAGCGATTCGATCTCCTCAACGCTGATGGCGTCGTTGCGATAGACCTCTACAACCGCACCGAGCTCTCCTAAATACTGAACGAGATTATAGGTAAAGGAGTCGTAATTGTCGATAACCAAGATCATGGATGTCTCGCATCCTTAAAAATCATGTTTTTTCAGCCGGATGTAAGTAAGGGCAACAATAGTCGGAAAGCAGCAAGAGTCAAAACGCGCTGTTTACCAACAACAGATTTTTCTGTAGCAGTGCCTTTTTGCAGAACGTAACGCGAATTTTCTCGCCGCCAGCTAAATTGCGGTAAAATCCGAATGCTCGTCCGATATATCGGAGTTCGGTGATCATCATAAGTTTGTAACAGCCTCGTACCGTATGCTTGACACCGCCGAGACGAGACAGATAACGTGCTGCTTTCAAAGCGAAGTCGCGGTATCATCGATATCCTTGGCAAAGCGAAATCGTCAATAACCCCTAAACCAGTAGTGGAATGAGAAGCATGGCAGAAATAGAAAAAAAACCCAGAGACATCAAAGATCTTAAGGCTCGACTCGGTCGCACAGTCACTCCCGGCCAGAGCGGTAGACCGGCTTCCATGCCTCCCGCAGCAGGAAGTTTTCCGCCCCCCGCCGGGATAGGGGGTAGGCCACCGTCCGGGCTTGGTAGTAGACCGCCTTCGGGTCTGGGTGCTAGACCGCCTTCAAGCTCTGCTGGGCTACCGAGTCCAGCGAGCGGAGTTGCCGCTCCTCTTTCTCAACCGTACGCGTCTAAGGGGCTACCGACGCCCGGCGGAATCGCCGCACCGCCTTTTATCCAACAGCAAAAGCAAGACCAGAGGCCCGCCGTGAAGGCCGTGGATCCATTTGCTCAAGCCGTCGCTACTGGTTATGAGGAGAAGAAGGTCACATTGGTAATCGATGACTCGGCGGTGAAGTCGAGCGAGATCGGTAAGAAATCTTCCGTAATGGTCTTCATCGTATTGGGGGTGGGAATCATCGTGGGATTGATTCTTGGGTTTATGGTGGGCAACACGACTGGAGATCGAAAACTATGGAAAATGGTTATTGATGACACCAAGAATCTCTATAGCACCGTGAACGAGACCTCGAAAGCGGTCGAAGATGCAAAAACCCAGGTTCAAACGCTTTACGCGACGTCTCAAGGCGGTCCTGGACGTCAAGCAAGGGTAGACTACAGCGCAATCGAGAAGTTGGTTGCGATGAAGAAACCCATCAGCGCCAACGCTTTTTACCGAAAAAGATATATGGCTTTTCAATCAGGAACCGTGGATGACATTTTTGATTACGTCAACAATATCAACATCCTTTGGGACAAATTCGCATTGCTCGGAGCGATGACCGCGGGAGCAAAAAAACGTGAAGCTCTGGATAAATCGGCGAACGCGACAGACTCGATACTAAACAACGAATATGGATTAATCCCGTTCGTTCAAGGGGAAGGTGTCGCGGGCGGCATTGTTTACGTTGAGCTTCCCCAACTCGATGAGTCAGAACAAGAAGACGAAAAAGCGCAGCTCAAAGTTTTGGTTTCATCCAAGGTCGGTAGTAACCAACTCGAAAAAATACGTTTCGTCGGGCAGAAGGAAATCTCTGTCAACCCGAGTGACTACGTCATCATGATCAACAAATCCCGAAGCATGGGCATACTTGGACAGGCAGCGAATCAATTTGCAGAGTTTCGCGCGGAGGTTACGAAACTCAATCTTATGATGAATCAAACCATGGAAATTCAAGGTAGGCTCATCAAGACCATGGGTGAAGTCGCGGCTCGATATTAGGCTCTGTCTCAAAAGGCTTTCCGTTACCATTACCTGCCCCGGGGCGCTCATCCTCGGATTACCTCTGCTCTGATGATTCCTCACAGACCATTCGTTTTTCTTCGGTTTGTGAGGGAGCTGACAGGCCCTGGGGTGGAGGGTCAGCGCGACTAAAAGAATCGCAGCCACTCTTTCCCGCAACTCGACCCATCCTGAAAAGGATCCGCTACCGAACGGCTTGGCCCATGCCGGAGCACGCACCCTCCGCCCCAGCGCCGGTCAGACGCCTGCAACTTTCGACCGAGATGTGTGAATCATCAGAGCCCTGCTAGTCCATCGTCGTCGCTTTTTGCGCTGCTCGCGGCCCGATTGCCGGACTCGGTCCGCGCTACTGGGACAGGCTCTAAATGATAGAATTCATTTGCCGTTTTATATCCATCTATCGGCACTGCGTACGGCGCGATTTTGGAAATTCGTTCACAAGGCCTTCGCAGTTCGATAAACTATTCGTATTAGATATTAGGAGTCGATTAGCATTCTCGAATAGGAATCGATTTGGCAAAGTACCGACTGCAGTATCAAGCTGTTGATATTAAGCTGGGAATAGGCGAGTTTTTCGTCGGGAGGGAGTCGATCTGTAATCTCGTATTGGACGACGCGTTGGTTTCGCGAAAACACGCGGTTTTTCGAGTTGTGGGTAATATCGTAGAGGTCGAGGACCTCGACAGTCGAAACGGGGTTCGAGTCAATGGAGCCAAAATCGACGGACCAACTCAGTTAAAACACGGAGATCGCATCTCCATCGGGTCGCACGAACTTCTTCTTAAAGATATCTCAGTCCAGGAACAATCGGCCAAAACCAAAGATTTAAGGACCATGCACACGGTTGAGTTCGCCGGAACATGCCGTAAGTGCTCGGAGCCGATCGCGTATGGAACGGAGCAATGTCCTAACTGCGGGGAGGTTCTTTTTCCGTCTGCTAGTCAACAGGTCGCTGAGAACAACGAAAAAATAAGGCCGGTTTCCGAGATCGAGGAAGAAAAGACGATTTCATCGATCGCGCTTCTGACGGGGATCGCCGATAAGGCGCTCAGCATGGGACGATACGACGAAGCGGATCGGATTTTATCCGGAGTATTAAACGAGATCCTAGAACGAGCGAAAAAGAAGCGCATTCTCGACAACGACGAACACAATAAGGCAGCCGAGTACTCTCTTCTCTTGATCGAGGCGACCTATAAGCCACAATGGCTCGACTATTTATTTCAGTTGTATGAAGCGACGCGACGCCTGATGCCGGCCGAGACGATCGACAGCTTATATCGAATCGTCAACGCGTTGCGCTATGCCAATCCGGCCCCGATTCGAGCGTATTTGCATGAGCTCAAGAAAATCGCGAACGCTTACAATGCAACTGAACGATTTCTATTCACCCGGCTTCAAGGGCTTGAGCAATTGATTTCGAGCAAATAGTGGCTCTCTCTTGACTCGAATTTGTCGATTATCGATGTAAAAACCTGCACTTGCCCATGCCCGAGAAGCTCTATGGCAAAAACCGTTGGATCAGTAACGGGAACTGAGAGCATTACCGATGATCTGTGCAGGGGCACGGGCACGGGCAAGTTTGTTTAGGAAATCGACCAAACTCTAATCTAGAGCCCGTCAAAAAGTACTTACTCTTGTCTTTCGAACTTTAGTAAGCGGTGAGGGGCAAACAAGTCGGCGGCCAATTCGCCCGTAAAACCGAGCGCGCCCGCAGGGCCGGCGAGGATGGTACTTGCTGTACCTGACGAG
>JAFGIB010000139.1 GCA_016929805.1 Deltaproteobacteria bacterium
CAACGCAAGGCAGTACTCGAACACTTGATTGACCGTCTCGCTGGGGGTGAGCAGGAACAGGCTCATCACGACGGTACGGGTGACGTGTTAGGTGCCGCCGGGCACGACCATGCGCGGAAGGCTCATGCAACAGTTATCGGCCGTTGTGCGCGCCGGTTGCGTGATATTCACGAAAAATCTGCTCCGGGAACGTGACTCGGAACGTGACTCTAGATATTCACCCCAATACGCTTACTTTTCGTATCAAAAAACTAGGCATCAACAGGGGCGATAACGCTCGCGGCTAAACACGTCGTTTTTTTGAGACGACTAACCTATATGACAATGTCTTCAATGGGTTATGGGAGGGCGGTCCGAGCCTAACGGACCAACGTTAGTCGGGAAGTAATTTTCCGATAGCAGAGCGATTCGAAAGACGTCGTCCAGGTTGTCTACACAGATAAACTCCAAAGCATCGCGGGCTTCTTTGGGCAGGTCCTCTAGGTCCGCCTCGTTCTCTCTCGGTAAAATGACCTTCTTGATGCCCGCGCGCAGGGCGCCGAGCACCTTTTCTTTGACGCCGCCTATCGGCAAGACCCGACCTCGCAACGTGATTTCTCCGGTCATGGCCACGTCCTTTCGCACCGGAATACCAGCCATGGCCGAAGCCAACGCCGTCGCTATGGCAACGCCAGCAGATGGACCGTCTTTCGGAATCGCGCCAGCAGGTACGTGAATATGCGCCTCGATCGAGCCCAACTTATCTTCGGGAATAAAGAGATTCTTAGCCTGCATCGCCGCATAGGTCATAGCCGCTCGCGCGCTCTCTTTCATCACATCGCCGAGCTGCCCGGTGAGAATGAGAGAGACGTTTCCCCATCCATTCGAATGGGCGGAGTTATCACTCAAGCGCATCTCATGTAACCGTCTGATCGAAGCTTCGACGAACATGATGTCGCCGCCCGCTGGCGTGTAATACAGTCCCGTTGCCACACCGATATCATCGGTTTCGTTGGCGCGTTCAGGTCGAACCTTGGGTCGCCCTAGCATGAGGCGCACGCTCTCGGGCGTAATCGCCTTATCTGTCGGTTCGTCTGCCGCGAGTTTGCGAGCAACTTTTCGGGTGACGCTCGCGATGCGTCGTTCCAACTGGCGAACGCCGCTCTCGCGCGTGTATGAAGAGATGATCGCCAATAAGGCTTCGTCGCTAAACGCCACTTGCTCGCCTGAAAGGCCAGCCTCTTCAAGCTGTCGCGGAACGAGGTAGCGCTTGGCGATCTCAGCCTTTTCGCGTTCCGTATAGCCCGAAAACTCCACGACCTCCATGCGGTCGAGCAGCGGCGAAGGGATGTTTTCGATAAAATTAGCGGTCGCGACGAATAATACCTCGCTCAAGTTAAAAGGTACATTCAGATAGTGGTCGGTGAACGAGTCGTTTTGCGCGGGGTCGAGCACCTCCATCAGTGCGCTCGCGGGATTGCCTTGGTACGAGACACCTAACTTGTCGATCTCATCGAGGAGAAAAACCGGGTTCTGCTTGCCCGCCTGTTTGAGCCCTTGCACAATCCTGCCGGGCATCGCGCCCACGTACGTCCGTCGATGACCTCGAATATCGGCTTCATCGCGTGCGCCGCCGAGCGCAATGCGCACGTATTCGCGGTTCAACGCGCGCGCAATCGATTTCACGATCGAGGTTTTACCAACCCCTGGCGGACCGACGAACAGCAGAATCGGGCCCTTGGCGAGCGCCCGCGCTTTGGCCTTTTTGACGTCCTTGACTGCGGGCGACTGCAGCTCATCGTCCTTTGATTCAGCGGTTTTCTTGGCACGAAGCTGACGAATAGCCAAAAATTCGAGCACGCGGTCTTTTACTTCGCTTAAACCATAGTGGTCTTCCTCGAGAATCTCGGCGGCGCGCTTGAGATCCAAATTGTCATCCGAGCGTTTGTTCCACGGAAGCTCTGATATCCATTCCAGGTAGTTGCGGATAACCTGCGATTCCACCGAATCGCGCCCAGCGCGCTCCAACCGAGCGAGCTCGCGATCGGTTTCCGCCCGCGCCTCCTTCGGCAGATCGAGCTTCGCCAATCGCTCGCGCAATTCCTCAACATCGTCGGCCTCGCGGTCCTCTCCGAGCTCCTTCTGGATGGCCTTCATCTGTTGGCGCAAAAACATTTCGCGCTGCTTTGATCCCAACTCCTCTTGAACATCCGATTGGATTTTCTGTTGAGCGTCAAACTCGGCCAGCAGCCGTTGAACGTGGACCAAAACGCGCCGCAATCGATTCTCGACATTCGTGGTCTCGAGCAGGGCTTGTTTGTCCTCCACGCCTATTTCGAGATAGGCGGCTATTACGTCGGCGAGCACGCCGGGTGATTTTACCTGTTCGAGGATACGCGCCAGCAGATGTTCCGGCACGCCACGCTTTTTTCCGAGTTCAACCGCTCGTTCGCGAGTCTCCTTTAACAAAGCTACAAAAACCGGCTCATCCGGTCGAAGTACCGGAATATCGTTTACGGTCATGACCGTTGCTTCGATGCGATCACCGCCATGACGGTACTCCAAAGCTTTGCCGCGTTCATGCCCCTCCAGGAGCACCTGAAGGCTATTCTGTCCATGCTGAACGTGTACGATTCGTGCAACGACACCCATATCAAATAGGTTCTCGATGCTCAGCGTATCCTCGTTTTTCTTCTGCGCCACGGCGAATATAAGCTGATCGGTGCCCGATGCTTCTTCGATCGCGTGTACCGACAACGACCTTCCGACCGAAATCGGAAGCCTCAGGCCGGGGAATATCACCGTGTTTCGTAATGCGATAACGGGCAATGATCTTCGCTCTGACATCGATTTCACCATCTTGTGTTAACCAGCCATTTTTATTCAGCGTAACCACTCGATTCGAGGTGGCAATGCTTGACAAGATAGTTATTCCGAAACAGTTACAAAGATAGAAGACGAACGAATAAACGGATTCGCTTGCAAGCGGGAAAAGCGGGGTGGAGCTTTACTTTTTCACTTCTTGAATTTCACCTGTCGTCAAGTTTGTAAAAGTAAAATAGTAAAGCACCGCCCCGCTTCTTTGCTTGGCGACGAAGCAAACAGCGTCGCGATCGGAACGCTGGTCACTCGGCTAGGATACCGATCTCTTTCATATCCTTTTCTAAATAGAATTTCGCAAGCTCTATTCCATATTCCGGGAATAGACGATTGAACCGCCAGACCCATCTTAAAATCCGGGGTTCGACGATAATCGTTCGGTTTTTCGCTACAGCATCCAAAGCTTTTCGCGCAAAAACATCCGGTTGCATCGGTTGGTATTTCACCACGATTTGTTCGATTTTTTCCAGAGAGACATCGATATATAGCTTTCCGAATTTTCCCCCTCTTAGAATCGGAGTGAGAACGAAGCCCGGACATAGAACGCTCACTCGTATTCCAAAAAAAGCGGCTTCGACCCGAAGCGAGGTGGAAAGGCCGAACACGGCGTGCTTAGTCGTTACGTACGCCGCTTGACCTGGAATAGGTATCATCCCCGCAAGCGAGGCGGTATTGACGATATGACCGAATCGCTGCTTCTTCATCAGTGGATAGACCGCGTTGACTCCGTTAATAACGCCGCGAAGATTGACATCCAGGATATGATTCCAGTCGTCGATGGAATATCTTTCAATGGCGCCGATTACGGCGATTCCGGCATTATTAAAGAGATAATCGATTCGACCCGTTCGGACGAAGGTCTCTTGAATAGCCTTTTGAACGGCGGAAAAATCGGTCACGTCAAGCTTCGCCGTCGTTGCCTTGCCGCCTGCGGACCTGATTTGCTCCGCGACCTCCTCCGCCAGCGCGTTTTGAAGATCGGCCAAGACCACCTCGGAACCGCGACGCGCTAGTTGTTCCGCGAGCGCCCGACCGATTCCGGACGCCGCGCCTGTAATAAACGCGACCGCTCCTTGATAGATACGAAGGCCTATCGTTCTTTCCATGCAAGATTTTCCAATGAGTTTTTTATCATGAATACATTCCATGGTCTAAGCGAACGCGCTTTAATCTTACTCGGCCGGACCGGATGCGTATTGCTGATTTCGATGCCGGCCGCGCGTGGCTCTAACCCAGCGTCTCGCGTCTAACAGTCGGCGCGAAGAGACGACCGTTGAGCCTTAGCTCGAGAAGCTCGGGGGTTTAGCGGGTTTCTCGAACGTGAAACACGGTCCGACTCAGTCGAAAAGGATCAGCGACAGAGTTCCCTCGGCGGAGGGCCAGTTTGGAACCTTGACCGTCTGCCGGCCCATTTTAACCTCGATAAAGCGTGGGGCGGCCGCCGGCATGAAGATATCGCAGCTATTCACGAACAAGCCCGTGACGATATTGCCGCCGTTTGATTCGCCTTCACCCTCTCCGGACGCGTCGAACAAGTAATAACCGACGTTGGTCCCAGGCGTCGGAGCGTTTATCTCATTGAGGGCGTCGAATCCGTCTACTGTAAAACCGTGAATCGGGTAGTGGAAGCCGCCTCGTTTCATGCGTACGACCATGACCGAGTGGGCCTCGCTGAAGTTGACCAGCGCGTTAGTCGCGGTGGCCGTGGGGTTTTCCGATCGATAGAGAAAACGGATCCAACGGTCGCTTCGGGTAAAGGGCGGCATATAGGTGTATCTCGTGCCCATGCTCTCGGCCTTGTCCGCCGGCGGAATCATTTTAAATTCATAGTAGACGCCCCGCTTGCCCTCGAACGGGCCGACGTTTCCATCCTCCCCGACTTCAAAGGAGTAAACCGGAGCGTCGCGTTTCCACGGGTCGTTCCCGAGCTCGTAGACCTCGATCTTACCACCCGCTACAAACAGGCTGTCTCCGAAGGTGATCGCGCGACCTTCTATAATAATATTGTCCTCGCATTTCACCGTCGTCGTCTCGGGCTTTTCTCCATCGTTGAGGAACTGATACATCTCGACGAAGGACTCGACCGACGAGGCTACCGCAAAATGGTCGATATACGCGTTCTGATGGCAGAAGTTCGCCGTTGTACCGCAACGTTCGACGGGCATGTCGCCAATCGACGATAGCGTTAGGGTTGGAACATCGCCGGGATCGGCGCCGGGGGTCTCGTCGCTGGCCGCGGTTCCGCGCGCCACGCCGGGGCATCCACCGGCCAGGTGAACATAGCGACGGATTTTATCGGGATTGGCCGCGGCATAGCGCGCCGCGTGACCTGAACCTTGCGAGTGTCCCGATAAATCGACCTCATCAAAACCTGTCTCCGATTGAAGTTGCGCGATAATCGCGTCAAGCTCCGCATTCGGATCCTCTCCAAGAGAGTTGTAATCCACCGCCTTTAGATAACTCGAGCAATAGCCGTTGCTCGCGAAAAGCTGAAAAGGCGCCGCGAGGTTATCGCCCGAACCAACGGTGCCGTGCACGAATACAAACGGAACCTTGGTTTTATCGCAATCCTCCTCGTTTACAGGGTCGTCGCATTGTTCGTCATTATCCAGAGTTCCGATGTCCGCCAGGGGCTTGAAGTCAGCATCGTCAAACCGCCTTCCAGCCTCCTCGGGTTCGGTTGTTCCGCCATCTAGCCGCATGGCGTCCATGGCGCGAGCGTCAGGCGTTACGGAATTCTGCTCGGAAGCGTCTTTTTCCGCCGGGTTTAAACCATTCGCGTCCGTCGTTATTGGGGATTCCTCGGTTTTTTTGTCTTCATCGTCACAGGCGTTTAGACATAGAGTCAAACCCGCGACTAAAATAAATCGATGATATTTCATGATATTTCTCCTAACCAATGGGTGACGCGAGCCCTCGTCCTGACGGCCCGCGCCGGAGTGGCTAACAATTGGCGCTTTTTACCGAGCGAACTTAACGCCGTGTTCAAAGCAGCCATAAATGCTTCACGCGCAGAGCGTATCTCAATCAAAAAAAACGCTTCTTGTTCGTCTATTTCGGCCACTAACGCCATAAACGCGAGCTTTTTTTGTCGGTGTCGGTAAAAGCTTGTGTCAACTTACATACACCGCGGCGTTTATTAAGTAAACGGATTCGCCGATGAATGGTTCCAGAATGAATGAATGGTTCAATGAATAACGAATGGTTCAACGAATGATTCCAGAGCATTAAGAAACCAATGAAAGGTTCAACAATGACGGGTTCCAGTCAATGGTTCCAATGAATGATGAATGGTTCTGAATGATGAACGGTTCCAGAGCATTAAGAAACTCGGGTTGAGAGTCGAACGAAAGCAAGTGTCGAACGCAGCAGAGCCCCTTTTTATTTCCGTGCCCGCGCGTAAGAAGAGCGCGTAGGGCACGTTCTCGGAGTAGATATCGGAGGGCAGCGGTCGGCAAACAAATCTATGCTCGAAGGGCGCAGCAACCGCTGCCTTCGAGAATGCTTTTCGGGTTTGAACGAGGTATAAGAACGCTAATGGAGCGCATCAAGAACGCAGCGGATGCACCGCTGCGGTCGTGAATCTATACAAGCAGGCATCGGGGATGGTCACGTGAACGTGCTGGCTAACTGACCGCAAGCTGGCACCAGTACGAGGCGTCGAGCGGATCACAGGGAAGCCCGTAGCGCCTGTGCATGAGCAGCGTGCCACCAGGGAATAGCACCGCCTTGGCGCCTCGCTTGAAAAGAAGCCAGGCTTCGCGATACGCGATTCGGAAAGCTTTCAACGCTCCAGTAGCCCGTTCGAGCGCTTCGCCATCGCCGCCCGCGGCAATCCGCGGATTGAGTTCTCCCACTTCTCGTGGGCTGCTCGGTGAGTCAAAGACATCGGTGCACATGATGGCCTTGACGCCCTTAACAGTGCGCCCCTGCGACGCAAGCTCTGCAGCAGCTTGGCTCTGTCGCTCTCGGATGGCGGTCTCAACGTC
>JAFGIB010000140.1 GCA_016929805.1 Deltaproteobacteria bacterium
AATCGCTAAAAAATTACAACAGCACGATCGAATTATACTTTGGTCATAAAAATATGAGGGGATCTCTCAGCCGCGCGCCCTTATTTCTTCGCTTTTTTCGCGTTTCCGCTGGACGTTTTTTACAACGTTAAGGTTTAGCGCGGCGCGATTTTATTTCCTTTGTGCTCGCGTCTTAATCTGCCATCTTTTGCAACGCATGAATTACCACTGTGCTTGTTTATGCAGGATTATTTATTAAAAAGGACCTGAAAATGGAGTTAGATCGTCGAAAAACCTCGGTTGAGCTTGGATTGACTATACTTCTGTCGACGGGCTTTCTTACGATTTCCTGTGCTCGACAACCCTCGTCGGCAGAAGACATTTTGAGGAGATATCACAGCGGCGACCGCGAGTTTTCAGGCGTTGTCATCAAAGATGCTCGCTTTAAGGGCGCTAACCTAAAAGGGGCGTTGTTGAAGTTCGCCAAACTGGCGAATGCCGACTTAGGCGAAGCCAATCTAGAATCGATCGATTTAGTCGAGGCCAAGCTTCGCAATGCTGATTTGCACGGAGCCAATCTGAAAGGCGCGCAGCTTTCCGGAATCGATTTGTCCTATGCCAATCTTGAAGGGGCCGTGTTGACCGAAGCGAGCCTTTGGCACGCGAAGCTGACGGGAGCTATCCTGAAAAACGCGAAGCTTGAGCGTACCGACTTGACCTTCGCTAAATTAAATAGAGCCGGGTTGCAACAGGCGAATCTGCGAGGAGCTAACCTACAGGGGGCCGATCTTCAAGGGGTCTCGTTGTTCGGAACCGATTTTACCGGCGCGCGTTTCGAGAGGACGACCCTTATCGATGTCAGGCTTGAGCGAGCGAAACTAGAGGGAGCGACCTTTTCGGGTTCGATTTATAATAGAGAGACGAGATTTCCCGAGGGCTTTGATATCGCTGGTCAATATATGGTCAAGGTCGGTCCGGGAATGAATCTGAGCAACGCGAAGCTTAGTCACACGGGCCTTCAGGGAGTCAATTTGGTTAATACGAAATTGATGCACGCGGATCTCAGCTCGGCGAATTTAAAAAACGCAAAGCTGAAACGAGCGCGGTTGAAAAAAGCCATGTTGATCCTAGCCGATCTAACCGGTGCGGACTTGACGCAGGCCGTTTTTTCGGGCGCCAACCTCGGAAGCGCAAACCTCAGCAATGCCAATCTAAAAGGAGCGAAGCTCGACCACGCCAACCTCGAGTACGCGAATTTCAGAGGCGCTGATTTGTCCGGCGCCAATCTGGCCAATGCTATTCTCACCAAAACCGATATGCGCGAAACCGACTTGAGCAACGCCAATCTAGTCGGTGTATCGCTTTGGAAAACGGAATTCACGGGCGCTAAATACAACGGGTCGACCGTCCTTCCGGCCGGGTTGAACCCGGGCAAGTCAGCCATGCGGAAATTGGACCATTGAAAAGCTTTTAAACGCGAACTATATACTAGCCCATTATGACAAATCTCTCTGACATCGTGGCGATTGGCGCGGTTCGAACACCCATGGGTAGCTTCGGCGGAACGTTGAAAGATATCCCCAGCTATAATCTCGGTGCGATCGCGATCAAAGCGGCTCTACAGCGCTCTGGATTAGAGGGCAATGACGTATCCGAAGTATTTTTCGGTTGTTGCCGGCAAGCGGGTAATGGTCCCAACCCGGCCCGTTCGGCGGCTCTGTTCGCGGGAATATCGGAAAAGGTACCGGCGGCCACGATTAATATGGCGTGCCCCTCGGCGATGAAGTCGATGATCATGGCGGCCCAAGCGATTCAGACCGGTCAAGGCGACGCTTACATAACCGGGGGTATGGATTCGATGTCCACTATTCCCTATCTTTTGAAGAACGTTCGTTTTCAAGGGTTTAAGATGGGCGATAGAAAACTGGAGGACGGTTGGTCCGATTCCATCGACCCGACTTGCGGCTACGGAATGGGAGAGACCGCCGAGAACCTTGCGGATAAATATGCGATATCACGCGAGGACCAGGACCGCTTCGCTTTCGCGAGCCACCAAAAAGCCGTGGAGGCGATAGACGCCGGCAGGTTTAAGGAAGAGATCGTCGCGGTTACGATACCGGCGACAAATAAGACACCCGAAATCGTATTTGATACGGACGAGACACCCCGCCGCGCGACGAGCATCGAGCAGTTGGCAACGCTCAAGCCGGTATTTCGAAAGAACGGCAGCGTAACCGCGGGAAACGCTTGCGGGATGTCCGACGGTGCTTGCGCGGTGGCGCTGACGACCCGCGAAAAAGCGCGCGCCATCGGGGCCAAGCCTTTGTTCAGCTTGGTCTCTTATTCGTGCGCCGCTTGCGACGGAAAGTATATGGGCGAAGGGCCGGGGTATAGTATTCCGCTTGCGCTCGAGAAGGCTCGTATGTCGCTTAAAGACATGGACTTGATCGAGGTCAACGAAGCGTTCGCGTCGCAGATACTAACCAACGAACGCGCTTTAAATTGGGATCGCGAACGGGTCAATGTAAACGGAGGTGCGATTGCCCTCGGCCATCCAACGGGCATTTCCGGGGCTCGCATCGTGGTTACGCTTTACCACGCGCTCAAACAACGCGACCGACAGCTCGGAATAGCGGCGATATGTGGGGGCGGCGGTGTTACCGCCGCGATGATTATCAAGCGAGAAAATTAGCGAGAAAATTAAGGAATCTATCGGGGAGACGGGCTTCAGCCGGTTGCGATGCGCTTATCGAGGTTGTTGTCGGGCGCGGCCGCAACGACTCGGCGCTATTGGCATAGCGTTTGCGTAGACCAACAAACATGTCACAGATTTTCAACGAAAATTTGCGTCGCGTAAGAGAGTTAACCAATGAGATGTTGGCCTTGGCGGATGAGGGGGATCTAGGGCGAAGCGACCGATCGTGCGGGGTTCTTTACGGGATTTTGCGCGATATGGCGTATCGGCTTCGCGGTTTGATAGATCAAGAGTGCGAGCAACATAAAAGAGAGGGGAAGTGGGATTAAAGCGCTGTCTCACTTAACGTCTCATAAACTCTTCTCGTGTCTCGGGCTTCGTTTCTAATTATGGTTGATCTCCGGCAGTGTCGAGCTTGCCGCGTTGGCATTCGATTTGCAGTGTATCAATCTTAGAGTATCACCGATCGACCGAGCCCAGTCGCTAAAGAGCCGTGATAGCGGAAGCGACGAGGAGAGAACATCATGCCGTGGCAGTACAGCGAAAAGACAAAGCAGCTCTTTATGGATGCGGTTCAAGGCAGACCGGGCACCCATTTGGGAGAGATACAAAATCCAGACGGTCTAGGCGAGCACGGCTCGATCGCTTGCGGAGACGCGTTGCGCTTTACTTTTCGCGTTAATAAGCACCCTGAGGACCCGACAAAGGATGTGATAACGGAAGCCAAGTATCTGACATTCGGCTGTACCTCGGCGATCGCGGCTTCGGAAGCCTTGTGTGAAATTATCGAAAAAGGCGCATATACCCCGATTCAAGCGCTGAAGGTACAAAATAAAGATATCGTCGCGTTTCTCGAGGGGTTGCCGGATCAGAAGATTCACTGTTCGGTCATGGGCGCTGAAGCGCTGGAAGCAGCGGTCTTCGATTGGGCGAAGAAGCGAGGCGTCGACACCAGGCTTTTGGGTATCGACCACTCGCAGGAGGAAAAGGAGGAGGGCCGGCTGGTGTGCGAGTGTTTCTCGTTGACCGAGCCTTATATTCGTAGAAAGATCAAAGAGCTGGGCCTGCGCACGATTCCGGAGATCACCAACGCGATAAAGGCGGGCGGAGCGTGCATGTCCTGCCATCACGTGCCCGGCGGGTTGCAGGATCTGCTGGACGAGGCCTGGGGCGCGAGCAGCGGCCGCGCTTCAGCCGAGGCTAAGAAAACCGCCGAGGAACAAGGGGCCGCAGCCCTATCGCCCTACCAGTTTAACAAGAAAGTTGATAAGACGATTGAACAATATATTAGGCCGATGTTGCAGCAGGACGGCGGCGATATGGAAATCGTCGATATCAAAGACAAGTTGGTATACTGCCGGCTAAACGGCGCTTGTTCGAGTTGTCAAGGAGCGGCGCAGACCCTGAAAATGATGGTCGAGAGAGTATTGAAAGACAACGTTGACGAGGGCATACGCGTGATCCAAGTGTGACGCGAGAGTGGAGCATGAGCGTGAGTACGATTTATACGGATAACAACGCGACCACGCCGGTGGCTCCGGAAGTCTACCGGGCCATGATACCCTATCTGACCGAGGACTACTTCAACCCGAGCTCGATGTATGAGTCGGCGCAACACGCGGCGCAGACTATCAGCCGCTCGCGCAGACTGGTGGCGGACTATTTCGGCGGGGTCGACCCAAGTCAGATCATCTTTACCTCCTGCGCCACGGAAAGTAACAACGCGGCGATCTATGGAGTAGCTAAAGCGCGGCCGGATCGCAGGCATATCATCACCACGACGGTGGAACATCCGGCGGTGTTGGAGGTCTGTAAAGACCTTCAGCGCGGCGGATACCAGGTCGATTTTATTAAGGTAGACAAGCACGGTAAGCTGGATATCCCAGAGTTCGTCCGCGCGCTGCGTCCAGACACCTTGTTGGTCACGGTGATGCACGCGAATAACGAAACGGGCGTTATCTTTCCCGTCGAGCAGCTAGCGCGCATAACCAAAGAGACCGATCCAACCATCGTCTTTCATAGCGACGCGACCCAGACCGTGAGCAAGTTGCCCATCGATCTCAAAGGCGATTTCAAAGATGTAGACCTGCTTTCCTTTTCCGGCCACAAGCTGCACGCGCCCAAGGGGATCGGCGTGCTTTACCTGAAAAAGGGTACTCCGTGTCGCGCCTTCATGATCGGCGGCCATCAGGAAGGGGGTAGAAGGGCTGGAACGGAAAACGTGGCCTTTATCGCGGGATTGGCTAAGGCGTTAGAGCTGGCGTCGGAAAACCACGATCAGATCGAGTCTCGGATAGCGAAATTAAGAGATCGACTGGAAAGTGGCATACTCGAAAATATTCCCGAGGTACGGGTCAATGGAGCGGGCGCGCCGCGCTTGTCCAACACGACCAACATCTCGTGCCACTACGTCGAGGGTGAGGGCATTTTATACCAACTGAGCGCCGAGGGCATTTGCGCGTCCAGTGGCTCCGCTTGCACCTCCGGCTCTCTCGAACCGTCTCACGTGCTCAAGGCGATGGAGGTTCCGTTCACCGCCGCGCACGGATCGATTCGCTTCAGCTTAAGTCGCTACAGCACGGAATCGGAGATCGATAGGATACTAGAGGTGTTTCCCAGAATCATCGCCAACCTACGCAAGCTTTCGCCTTATTGGGATACCCAGACGAATCGGCCTCGATCCGGCGCGAGCGCCGGGATAATGTAGTTTTACTACCTTAAAAAGGACGCGTCGTGCCTCGGTATCTTTACTGGCGAGCGTTCGTATTACGTGAGCCCAATTTCAACCGTAATCAACTCAATAGGGAACCGATATGAGCCGAACCTTTCAAGCGATTAAAGTCTCCGACCGCGTCTATTGGGTCGGCGCAATTGACTGGGAGTTGCGCAACTTTCACGGTTATTTAACCTCGCGCGGCACCACCTATAACGCCTACCTGATCCTCGCCGATGAGATCACGCTGATCGATAGCGTCAAGGCGCCCATGTTTGATCAGATGATGTCGCGAATCGCGTCCCTGGTCGCCCCCTCGGAGATCCGAAACATCATCTCGAACCACGCCGAAATGGACCATTCCGGTTGTCTACCGAGGCTACTTCAGATGATAAAGCCGGAGAGAGTGATCGCCTCGGCGCAGGGGGAAAAGGCCCTGCAGCAGCACTTTCATTGGGACCAAAAGGTTCAGGTGGTAAAGGACAACGAATCGATGGTGCTGGGAAACGCCAGCCTGAGATTCATCGAAACCCGAATGCTGCATTGGCCCGACAGCATGTTTACTTATCTCGAGGGAGATAATCTGCTTTTCTCCAATGACGCGTTTGGAATGCACTTGGCAGGAACGGAGCGCTTTACCGACCAGATCGACCAGACGATTTTACGCTACGAGGCCGCCAAATATTATGCGAACATTCTGCTTCCTTTCTCGAATCTAATAGCAAAGGTGCCGGGCAAGCTGGCTTCAGCGGATCTTAAGATCGATATCATCGCGCCGGACCACGGGCCGATTTGGAGGAGAAATCCGCAGCAAATCGTTCAGTGGTACATCGATTGGGCCGCTCAAAAGCCGTCGGCCAAAGCTCTGGTGGTCTACGATACCATGTGGCAGAGCACCGCGCGCATGGCTCAGGCCATTGTAGATGGTCTGTCTCGCGACGCGATAAAGGTTACTTTGATGCCGCTCGGCGCGTTTCACCGCAGTGACGTCGCCACCGAGCTATTAGACGCCGGCGCTTTGCTGATCGGTTCGCCGACGATTAATGGACAGCTTTATCCCAGCGTCGCGGAGGTCGTAAGTTATATCAAAGGGCTTCAACCGAGGAATAAGATCGGCGCGGTTTTCGGATCCTATGGTTGGAACGGCCTGGCGATCTCCCATCTCGAAAATCATCTCAAGGAGATGGGCGTCGAGCTGGTGGAAGAAGCGCTCCGAGTCAGATACGTTCCGGACCAACAGGCTTTAGCCGAGTGCCGGGCGTTCGGCTCTCGAATCGGGGAAAAGCTACTGGCGTCTAGTCGCGGCGATTCTTGATCCCTATCTCGAAAGCAAAAGACGCAACTCGTCGCCTGATTCCCCATTTGATACGGGAATTCGCTCTGCTATTATTTCGTCATGGCTGGATCGATTCGAATTCTTGAGGACGCGCTGGTGAACCAGATCGCCGCGGGCGAGGTCGTCGAAAGGCCCGCGAACGTGGTTAAAGAGCTCTTAGAAAACGCGATCGACGCGGGCGCAAAAACGATTTCAATCGAGGTCGATAAGGGCGGCGTTTCTTTGGTGAGGGTGACGGATGATGGTCTCGGTATGTCGCCGCGAGATCTCGAGATGTCGTTGAAACGGCACGCCACCAGTAAATTGCGCTCGTCAGAGGATTTGGTTTCTATCTCGACCTTGGGATTTCGCGGTGAGGCGCTGCCTTCCATCGCCTCGGTCTCTCGCTTCACCATCACTTCGCGTCAACGAGACCAGCTTTCCGGAACGAGCATCAGCGTTGAGGGTGGGGTAGACATTAAGAAGATAGAGGCGGGTTGTGCGCCGGGCACGATCGTGGAGGTGAGGGATCTATTTTATAACGTCCCGGCGCGACGCAAGTTCCTGAAATCGAGAACCACGGAGAACGCGCACATAGCCACCGCTTGTCTGCGTATCGCGCTCGCCTTTCCCGAGCTCAGGATAACGTTCACGCGGGATGAACGCGACGTGCAGCAGTTTTTGCCGACAACCTCGTTTTTCGAGCGCGTGACAATGCTCTTTCCCGGCGAGACTTTTGTGCCTATTGCTGTCGAAGGCGAAGGTATTCGGATTATTGCCGCCCTTGGAGCTCCTGAGAGAGCGCGAGCGGGAATGAGCCACTTACACCTTTTTGTCAACCATCGACCCGTACGCGACACGGCTTTATCGCGCGCCGTCGTCTACGCGTACGGTAGTGTGCTTGCACCCGGCCGTTATCCCATCGGCGCGGTTAGGGTCGAGATACCTCCGAGCGAAGTCGACGTCAACGTTCATCCGCAGAAGCTCGAGGTTCGCTTCGCCAATGAGCGCATCGTGCTCGACGACATCACCCGGTTGATAGCCAAGCAGTTGGGAACCTCAGCCTGGCGCGGTCCGATGCGACGCGGCGCTTTCCCGACTCAACGATTTTCCGATCAACCGCCGGCGGATTCCATTCAGCAGCCGGGAAGTTACGAGATCGCGTCTGGATTCAAAGGAGCGACGGGTTCGCAAGAGAGCGAGAACGATCCCTGGGGATTGAGGGGGAGCGAGATCCGCGGCGCGGACTACCGCCACGTTCCGCTGACCGATAGTCGGGACAACGTGTCTTGCGCACAAAGCGCTTCCCAAGCTTCGTTACTGGCCACCGGTTTTTTTGCTTCGCTGCGCGTATTGGGACAGGTGCGTCGCGTTTTTCTAGTTTGTGAAGGCCGGGACGCCTTGTATATCATCGATCAGCACGCCGCGGACGAACGGGTGAAGTTCAATCGCTTGCGTAAGAGTTACCACGCGGGTGAAGTTCTAACCCAACGGCTGTTGTTCCCGGAACGCGTGGAGTGTAACGCCGCGGAGATGGCGCTTGTCGAGGAACATCAAGCGAACATATACAAAGTGGGGCTCGATTTCACCGCGGTTGGACCGACAACGGTCGCGCTGCGCTCGACACCCGCGTTGCTGAACCGGGCGTCGCCCGAGCGGCTTTTCCGCGATTTGCTCATTGAGCTCGGGCACAGTGGAGAGCGTGCTTTTGAAGACGCCATCGACATGGCGCTCGCGACCATGGCTTGTCACGGAGCCATTCGCGCGGGGGATCCGCTCTCGGTCGAACAGGCGACGGCGCTGCTCAGGGCCTTGGACGAAGAAAGCGATTTTGTCGGTCATTGCCCGCACGGCAGGCCGGTGGTGTACAGCATTACTTTAAGCGAGCTCGAAAGAAAGCTCGGAAGATAGCCGTGCCCGCAGCTATCGACGTAGATCGATCTCAAATCGCGCTTTTGGTGCTCGTAGGGCCGACCGCGACCGGTAAAACCTCGATCGCTGTCGAGCTGTGCGAATGGTTGCAGGGCGAGATCATCGGCGCTGATAGCATTCAGGTCTATCGCGGTTTCGATATCGGATCTTCCAAGCCCAGAGCCGAGAACCTGCGAGGTATCCGCCACCATTTGATCGATATTATCTACCCCGATCAAGCCATCGACGCTTCAGCGTACGCCGCGGCCGCCGACCGGGCTATAGACGAGGTCGTTTCGCGCGGTAAGGTTCCCGTGGTCGCAGGCGGTACGGGTTTGTGGGTTCGCACCTTGCTGCGGGGCTTGGTGAACGTGCCCCCGGTCGACGAGCCGCTGAGGGCTGAGCTTGAACGCGCTTGGGACGAGCAGGGTAAAGAGGCGATGTACAACCGACTTCGAGAGGTTGACCCGCGTTCGGCGGCGCGCATCCACGTCAACGATCGCGTGCGCGTAATTCGCGCTTTGGAGGTGTACGAGCAAACCGGATTCGCGATGGGCGAGCTTCGCGCGAAACACGCCCGGGGGAAACCGCGATATCGAGCGCTGACCATCTTCATCGATATTCATCCGGTTCACCTGCTGAAAAGGCTTGAGACCCGCGCGCGACAGATGCTTGAAGCGGGTTGGATCGAGGAGGTGCGGGGACTATTAGACCGATACGGGACGGATATCCGCCCGCTGAAAAGCGTCGGATACCGCGAGGTCGTCGAGCATATCGTCGAATCGATACCCATAGAGATCACCGAGCGAGAAATCGTCCGCAGCACGCGACGCTACGCGCGAAGGCAGCGAACCTGGTTTAATTCCGACCCGGATATCGATGAAAGAATGACTCCCGAGCAGGTCGTGAGCGAAGTCGGCCGCAATCGCATCCGCGCTCATTTTTCGCACCAACCGCTAGTAGTTCCCCGCGGAACCATCCGATAGTTGCTCGGCCGGCTTGGCTGCTGCTCTCTTTCGGCTCGAACCGTAAGTTCGATAGTCCTGGCTTTTCTATTCCGATGCGGTTCCGTTTCGACCTTTTTCATCGACAAGCTTCAAAGAAGAGGTAAGAAGCCCGTTTCTTTGCTTAGACAAGAGTAACATCAAACCTAAAGAAGCCTTATTGGAACAAGCTATGAGTATCAATAAATTAAGAAATATAGGGATAGTGGCCCATATCGATGCTGGTAAAACGACCGTTACCGAACGAATCCTCTTTTATTCCGGTACGGTTCGCAAAATCGGCGAGGTCCACGATGGTCAAGCGACCATGGACTTCATGAAACAGGAGCAGGAGCGGGGCATTACCATCGCCTCGGCGGCTATTACCTCTGTCTGGAACGAGCATACGATCAACATTATCGACACCCCCGGACACGTCGATTTTACTATCGAGGTCGAACGATCCCTGCGGGTGCTCGACGGCATGGTGGCGGTTTTTTGCGCGGTCGGTGGAGTCGAGGCACAGAGCGAAACCGTTTGGGGCCAAGCTGATCGTTACAACATTCCGCGAATCGCCTTTATCAATAAAATGGACCGCCCGGGTGCTGATTTTTTCGACGTGATGGCTCAGCTCGAAGAGAGACTAGACGCGCATCCGGTTGCCTTTCAACTTCCCATCGGAGCGGAGGATAGTTTTCAAGGCGTCGTCGATCTTATCCGCATGAAGGCATATCTGTTTAACAACGGAGAGAGATACGAGGATGAAATTCCGTCGGGCGATAAAGCGCAAGCCGACCAATGGCGCCTGAAGCTGATAGAGCAACTGGCTAACCATAACGATACGGTCGCCGACCTCTATTTGAACGAACAAGAGGTTCCCGAAGAAGTGATTCATAACGCCGCTCGCGATTGCGTGTTGAAATCGCGGTTGACGCCGGTTTTTTGCGGCGCGGCTTATAAGAACATGGGAATCCAAAGTCTATTGGATGCGGTTGTCGCCTATCTACCGTGCCCCTTGGACCGGGGAGAGACCACGGGTCGCGATCTGAACGACGCCGAGGGCATCCAGCGGCGCCAACCCCGGGCGGACGAGCTCTTCGCGGGGTTGGCGTTTAAGGTGATCCACGATCCCTACGTCGGCCAACAAACCTTTGTGCGCTGTTACTCGGGCACTTTGCGGCCGGGCGATACCGTCTTCAACGCGTCAACGGGAAATAAGGAACGGGTCAGCCGGGTGCTGCGCATCAAAGCCAAGGAACGTATCGATATCGCCGAGGCGGGACCGGGGGATATCGTCGCGTTGATCGGTCTGAAAAAGACCTTTACCGGCCATACGGTTTGCGATCTTAGGTCGCCCCTGCTGTTGGAGACCGTTCGCGTTCCCGAGCCCGTGATCAGTGTGAAGATCGGCACCGACAGCCGCAAAGAACAGGAAAAGCTGCATTTGTCGCTGCGCAAAATCGCGTTGGAAGATCCGTCGTTCAGCGTTCGGCAAGTCGAGCGCACCAACGAGACCGTGGTCGCCGGCATGGGGGAGCTACACCTGGAGATCATCGTCGATCGGCTTAAGACGGAATTCGACGTGACGCCCCGAGTCGGTACCCCCTCGGTGGAGTATAAAGAGACCATCACGCATCAGGTCAACCACGAGTATAAACACGTCAAACAGAGCGGCGGTCGGGGTCAGTACGCGCATATCGTGATTCAAATCGAGCCGAATCGCGGCAAGGGGTTTGAGTTCGTCGATAGGATCGTCGGCGGGGTGATTCCGCTCGAGTATATTCCGGCGGTTCGCAAGGGAGTGGAGGACGTGATGGCCTCGGGAGTGCTCGCGGACTTTGCTGTCGTTGACGTCAAGGTTACGCTGCTCGACGGAAGCTTTCACGAGGTGGATAGCTCGGACATGGCCTTTCGTCAGGCCGCGCGCATGGGCTTCAGGGAAGCGGTAAAAAAGGCCGGTCCTCGCCTTTTAGAACCGATTATGTCGGTCGATATCGCCACGCCCGATGAGTATATCGGAGATATCGTGGGGGATCTCAGCCGGCGGCGGGGGCGGGTCCACGCCATGCGCCGCTTTCGCAAGGGCTCGCAAAAGATCGAGGCCGAGGCCCCGCTGATGGAGATGTTCGGCTACGCCACAATGCTTCGGTCGTTGTCCTCGGGCCGCGCCGCGTACTCTATGGAGATGAAGCGCTACTCCCTGCTGCCCGAGGCTTTAACGCAGAAAGCGTTGGAGGAAGCGCACAAGCGGATGCAGGGCGCGGCGTAGTCGGTATAGTACGTATTAGCTTCGAATCAGCCGATGCGAACGAGCAATCGTCGCGATTGGTTTACCTTAACGTTGCTATAAATCCGTCGGCGTAGAGCGCTTCGCTCGCGAAAAATGGCGAAACTGTAGCTTAGAGTGCACAGATCTCGGGTCCAAAAAGAGTTCCGCGCGCCCTTTATTTCATCGCTTTATTCGCGTATTCGCTCGACGTTTTTTGCATGGTTAAGGTTTATTGATAAGCCAGGTCGATAAAGTTCATGAATTCCTGAGCGGTAGCGAGTTTTTTTCTTTCGGTCGATATTTTAGCGACGTTTTTGTGCCGTTTTAGGAACTCGCTCAGCTCCTTTTTCGGATCTTCACCGCAACCGCCGAGGGTCGTACAGGCCGCGGCAGCCCAAATCGATCCGTGATGCAATGCTTTTTCGAAATTCTCCGCGGTAAAATCTCGTCCCTTGTTGAGGTTATGGAGATACGAAACCGTACCCGCGGCAAAGGCATCGCCCGCGCCGGTACTATCGACAACCTCGTCGCCCGGAATCAAAGGCCACGCTACCGAGATGTAATCCCGGCCTTTATACACCGCGATCGCTCCAAACCGGTCCATGGTTAGAACCGCGGTCATCTTCTTTTCTCGTAGTAAACCGAAGATAGCGCGTAGAGAGACCTTACGGTTGTTTTGGCTGAAAAACCTCATGGCCTCCTCCATGTTGCACTGAAAAATATCAATTCGATCTAATTGGCGACTCCAAGGTTTAAAGGATAAAGCCAGTTGGGAACTGCCGAATACTCCGTATACTAAAACGTCTTTCGGCAACCTATTTAGGATAAAGCGAGTACATTCGCCGGGATGACGAGTACCGATGCCGTCCGTCGGTATATGCCCCAAGATCACGGAAATCGGTCTGCGGACATATTCTCCCATTGCCTTTTTTATTTTGTTTTTAAAACGCTGATTAAAGCCCTTGCCGGTTTGCAGCTTCGGCCTAAAGATGGATCTCTCACGCCCGTGAACGAGTATTGTAGACGTCGGAGTCTCGACACCCGGTATGAGGCATTTCTCTTTTTTTAAATAATCTAAAATACGCGCAGAAGCTCCACCCGTCACCGCGTTTTTATATAGCGCTTCGCATATGATGCTTCCCGCTGCATCCTTTCCTACCGCAAGAATCGGGATAACCGGAAGAGACGCAGCGAGTAATCTTGACGAAATATTCACTGCGCTTCCGCCCCAGAGATTCTTACGCGTTATTTCGTGTTTATCCCCAAGGCTTACTCGTTGTTTACAAACCAGAAGGTTTTCGAGGTTTCCGCTACCGATTGAAAAAACGATTCCCTCTTTATCCGACCCTTTAACTCCCCTCTTTTTTTTCATCACCGGTTATCTCCCGTATTGACCTTAACGTTGCAAAAAATCCGTCGGCGTAAAGCGCTTCGCTCGCGAAAAACAGCGCGAACTAAAAGCGTGCTCACTTTTTTTGGACCTCACTTAGGGTGCACTAAGCTGCGGCCCAAAAAAAGTTCCGCGCGCCCTTATTTCATCGCTGTTTTCGCGTTTCCGCTCGACGTTTTTTGCAACGTTAAGGTTGTGATTCATCGAAGTCTTCTCAATTCGGCTCCGCGTTCGGCTTATTCCATTCAAAAAAAAAAGGTTTCGGCATTTGGATTATTGTAGGCGTCCGGGTACGACCCGTTGATTCGACTAATCTCGAACGGATTGATAGAGCTCTTTTTCCGCTTTCCATGCCGGGCAGTTGTTTGCGTGAAGCGGGTGATGTACGATCTTGCCGATCAACGAGTCGGGGTTCTTGCGGCCGTAGCTACAGACCGGACAGTAATGGCAAAATGTTCCCGCGACCTTTTTGAAAATGCCGATTGGCTTTCGCGTGGATGACTGTGAGCTCGACTGATTCATGGCGCTTCCTTTTAATAATAGGGAAAGTCTCTTCCGGTTTTGGGCCGCAAAGGGTTCAAAAGCAGTGTAACCGAATCTTCGCTTTCTGTCTTCGGATGGGGTGGAACGTGCCGAAAGCGAGCGAACGATGTCGCAATAAGCGGAAAGAAGCTCTACAATCAGAGACCTTACGCCTGATGATTCGGACAACCAAAGCGGGGAGAGAGATGAACAGAGAGCGCATAATTGAACTAGGGATGCTGGCGATGGCTTGTCTTTGCTGCTCGACGAGACCCGCCGCCGCTCAACCAATACCGTTGACCGACATTCCGCCCGAGTTACTGCCGTGGATTGGCTGGGTGCGCGATCAGCATCCGAGTTACGCCTGTCCAATAGTCGAGGGGGAGACGGTTTGCGCCTGGCCTGGAGAGCTGTCATTCAACCTCGACGATCGCGCGGGTAGCTTCGAGCAGCGGGTCGTTGCCGACGGCGAAATCGAGGTAACGCTGCCGGGCTCACAAGAGTATTGGCCGGTTCAGGTCAGCGTGGACAACAAGCTCGCAACGGTTTTGGAGCGAGACGAGCGGCCGAGCGTGCGCGTCCGCGCTGGTGAACACCGAATCGCAGGGCGTTTTCTCTGGCCGAGGTTGCCCGAGGTTTTGCCGATACCCCGGACCGCGGCCCTGGTTTCCGTAAGGGTCAACTCACAACCGCTCGCCTTTCCCAAAAGGGACGGAGACGGCAAGCTGTGGTTGAAGTCGAGCGGCGCCGAAGAAACGCAGGGTGACAAGCTTGAGCTTGAGGTCCACCGCCGGATCGACGACGCGGTTCCGCTTAGAATCACCACGCGACTCGTTCTAAGAACCGGCGGTCAAGCGCGTGAGATTAATTTGGGTAATCTACTGCTCGATGGGACGATTCCGCTTGAGCTAACCGCGGATCTGCCCGCGCGGCTGGATCAGACCGGGGACCTCATCGTTCAGGTGCGGGCTGGTATATACAGAATTGAAATAACCGCTCGCTCGACGACCTCTCCCGCGAGCCTTCAAACGAGTAGAAAGGGCGATTTCTGGCCCGATCAGGAGATCTGGGTTTGGTGCGCGGACGAGAATCTTCGTCAGGTCAGCGTCACTGGAGCCGCGGCTATTGATCCGGCGCGTACGACCCTGGATGAGGATTGGCGCAATCTGCCTGCCTATGTCATGCGACCCGGCAGCCGCATGGTTTTTACCACGCAACGCCGAGGCGAGCCTGACCCTCCCCCAAATCGATTGAGTCTGACTCGGCAGATGTGGCTCGATCTGGACGGTCGAGGGTATACGATTCGCGACGCGATTTCGGGCACGGTACAGAAAGATTGGCGGCTCGATCTCTTATCGGGCGAGTTGGGGCGCGTGGCCGTGGGCGGTGTCGACCAATTGATCACCAAGTCGCCCGGTTCCGGCCGTCCGGGCGTTGAGTTGCGCCAGGCCGATCTCGCCTTGGCCGCGGAATGGCGCGCTGAAAATAGTCTTGAAAACATACCCGCGGTAGCGTGGTCTGAAGACCTGCAATCGCTTTCAGCCACGCTGAGCTTGCCGCCGGGTTGGTCGATCTTATCGGCCAACGGGGTTGATTCTATCGATACCTGGCTCTCTCAATGGGATCTATTGGGATTTTTTTTCGTATTATTGGTCGCGCTCGCGGTGGGTCGGCTGGTGGGTGTCGGTTGGGGCGCGTTGGCCTTGATAACGCTTGCCCTCTGCTTTCACGAGAAGGACGCGCCCTATCTCGTGTGGATCGCCTTGCTGATCGCGGTCGCGTTGCTCAAGGTGCTACCGATGGGCCGGCTTCGTTGGTTGGTGCGCTTGGGCTGGTGGGGTAGCGTCATCGCTCTTTTGGTCATCGGCATCCCCTTTGCCGTGCAACAGATCCGCACGGCTCTTTTCCCGCAGATCTCCGAGTACGACACCGCCGATAGATTCGAGCCGAAACCGATCCTTCGCAGAACGTCCGCTTTGAACAAGAGATTCGAGGCGAAGCAAGCCGTGCAACTAGAAAGCGACCCGCTGATCGAGAGCGAAATAGAACAAGAGGCGCCCGCAAGCCCGCGGGAGGCAGCACAGCAAGATGTTTCGGCGGGAATCTATCCAAAAGAAGCGAGTGCAGCTCGACGGGAAAAAGGGTTAGAACGCACTTCAACTCAGTCTCTATATGAGGCCGATAGCTCGCGCGGCGACGACGCGGTCGGCAGGCAGAAGGCCGCCCTCAAGCAAGATCCAACCGCGGTGGTTCAAACCGGCCCCGGCGTACCGACCTGGTCATTTCGATCGTGGCAACTCTCCTGGTCGGGACCGGTGGCGAGGGAGCATGAGATTCGCTTGCGGTTGATCTCTCCGAACCTTAACCGCGCGCTTTCTTTGCTACGGGTTGTCTTGCTCGCGATTCTCGCCTTTTGCCTGATCCGTCCCAGCCGTCCCCGTCCGAGGGATAAATCTCCCGCGTGCGACGAGAAAGCTGAAAGCACCGCCGCGGCTGCAATAGCTCTATCGATGTTGTTATTCGCCCCAGCCTTTTCGCGAGCGGATTTTCCCGATAAAGAGCTGCTGGACGATCTATCCAATCGGTTGGCCCGAGCGCCGGCCTGTGCTCCCGATTGCGTATCCGTGAGCTCGCTGCACCTTGAGATCGACAGGCGAAACCTAAAGATGACCGCCGAGGTACACGCGGGCTCGACGAGCAGCTTCAAGATACCGGGTCCCGCTCAGGCCTGGGTTCCGCAACAGGTCCGCGTGGACGGCAATGCCTCCGCCGCGGTCGTTCTATTGTCCGACGGCTTTCTTCACGCGCGCCTTACGTCCGGGATTCACCGGGTCGAGGTGGCGGGACCGTTGCCCCCCAGCGACTCGCTCGTTTTGACGCTGGGCGATTCACCGCATCGAGTGAGCGCGAAAGCCGAGGGGTGGATGGTGGACGGTTTGCGGGAAGACGGCCGCGCGGAAGAGTCGATTCAGCTAAGTCGGCAGCTCGACGGTGCCGAGAGAGAAAAGCTCGAGAAGCAGATCTTGCCGCCCTGGTTGGAGGTCACCAGGGAGTTTGAAATCGGTACGACATGGAAGATTCATTCTACCGTGCGGCGCATCAGCCCGACCGGTTCGCCGATCGTGGCGCGCTTTCCCTTGCTCGAAGGAGAATCGGTTGCCGACTCCCGGTTGCTGGTCGAAGATAAACACCTGGTAATCTCCTTGAACCGCGACGACCGGCAGTTCACCTGGTCGTCGACGTTCGAGCAACGAAACCAGATACCCTTGGTCGCCAGCGGCGGAAAACCGTGGTCCGAGATATGGGTTCTGAGGTGCGGTCCGATTTGGAGCTGCGGCTTCGAAGGGTTGGCCCCGGCGAGGCACGAGAAAGCGGGGGTTTGGGAGCCGACTTTTTATCCCTGGCCCGATGAAAAGCTCTCTCTACGCTTTGTAAGACCGCAACCCGCCGGCGGTCAATCCACCACTATAGATTCTGCCACGCTCGAGGTGAATCCCGGGGTAAGGATCCTAAAAGCGCGGCTCGATCTCGCGATTCGAAGCAGTAAGGGCGCCGTACAGTCCGTTACCCTACCCAAAGGCAGCCGCGTCCAATCGTTACAGATCGATGGAAACTCGACGCCAATCCGGTTCGAAGGGGAAAAGCTCAGTTTCAATCTGAAGCCCGGCGTCCACGAAGTCGCGTTGGATTGGCAGCATTCGAGCGGTATACAAATAATACAACGAGTCCCAAAAGTCGACCTCGGTTTCGCGGCCGCGAACGCCACGGTCGTGCTTAATCTGCCTAAAGACCGATGGTTATTGTGGACCGACGGGCCTGCGTGGGGACCGGCGATTCTCTTTTGGGGATATCTCGTGCTGCTTTTATTCGTTGCCGTTGTGTTACCGCGCTTAGAGAAAAGTCCCTTAAAAGCTTGGCAATGGATTTTACTCGGACTCGGTCTAACTCAGATTCCCGCTCCCTCGCTGCTCGTGGTTGTAGGGTGGTTTTTCGCGATCGCCTATCGCAATTCGGTCCAGTTTGAGCGCCCTATTCTTTTTGACCTTTGCCAGCTTCTGCTGCTGGCCTGGACTGTAACGGCTTTAGGCTTGCTTTACGCCGCGATTCATCAGGGTCTGCTTTTCGAGCCGGATATGCAGGTGCTCGGAGCCGGCAGCACGGAAGAGCGGCTGGTATGGTACGTCGATCGCGTTCAGAGCCGTTTGCCCACGCCTTGGGTATTGAGCGTTTCCATTTGGGTATGGAAAACCGCCATGCTGTTCTGGTCGCTGTGGTTGGCGTCAAGCCTGATCAAGTGGTTGCCGTGGGCCTGGGAGTGCATGAACAACCGAGGGTTATGGAAGCCTATTTGGCGGAGTAAACCCTCGGAAAACAATAGTGTTCGCGGCTAGCTATGTTACACTCGTGATTAATATCTTCGTAAGTTTGAAAAGAGCATAAAAACAGGAGAGCCTTTCAGCGATAGGGAGAGAGAGTGTGAGCAACAGATCGGAAAAGGATGTACAGATGACGCCGACAAGACACAGCGCATACGATTTGAAGGTTTTTTTAGACGAGTACGAAAAGTATGTCAAACACGTACTACAAACCACTCAGGCGGAGATCGAACGACTGATCCGGAGTTGGGAGCAGCCGAGTTATTGGGCGAAATATAAGAGCGGTAAAAGCATTCCTATTCCCACGCCTGTCCGTACCGCTTTTACTCGAATTAAGCGGCCTGAACAGGTGGTGGATAAAATACTCAGAAAACCGCAACTATTTCCCGAGGGATTGAGAGCGGCTAGCTTCATCAAGATGACCGATACCGTCGGTGTCCGCGTTGTGGTTTACTTTCTTAGGCACATACCGCTGATCGATCGCGATTTTCGCAGCTCTGATACCATCGAAATCGTCGAAGACGAGAAGCCTATCGCTTATATGAGCGCGGAACAAGCGAGGATTTTAAGCCTAGAGCATCTTGAGCAGAGGGAAAAACAGAGCGGTTATCGATCGGTTCATTATAACGCGCGGCTGAAGAAAAGCGCGCTTCCTCCCGAGCTACGCCCAACCTTCGAAATCCAGGTTCGTACCGCGGTTCAAGACCTTTGGAGCGCGCTGGAGCATCACTTGGGCTATAAGCCGATCAAACGGATCCATTCGACCGCGAAGACTCAACTTCGGATCCTGAGTAAGATGCTCGAGGCGATAGACGAGCATTTTAACTTCCTTTATGAGGAGCTAAACCGCTATCAAGATGAACAGGAATTCGAAGTCACCAACGTGTTGACCGCCGAGAGTTTACCCTCGGTATTGGGCGAGGTCGGCATCAACTGTAATCAGCGCGATATCAACAATATTCTTACGTTGCTCTACAGTCGCGGCGTAGAAACGGTGCAGCAGATGCTCGACTTGGCCACCCCGCGCCGGCTTGAAATTATACGCAACACCTATTTATCGCTATTGGGTCGCGACCCGCTCAACCTCGAGGTGATTGCGACGCTCGCGACAATTCACGGCGCGGCCGACGATAACGAAGAGATACAACGCATCAAACTGCAAATCGACTACCTAAGCACGACGGACCAGATCCGCCAAGAGTCGCGCATCGACGGTATGGACTGATATTCGGTTATAGAACCTAGTCACTGGCGAAAAATTTGCGCACCCAATTCGCTCTCGATGGTATAGCAGAAAGTCGGATAGAGCATCGCCCATCTATCCGGCGGGCCGCGCGAGCATCGGCGGTCTTGATTTGTAAATACCGATCCGATGGCACGAGTCCTGCATCTCTTCTAGATTTATGAAGGGTTTAAAGAGCAGGGCGAAAACGGGTAAGAAGAGTCAGATTTGTAGCCCCAAAGTACTCAATCGAATTCTATCGTACAATGTTCTTCTTCGTGACGAAGTTAAGATCGTCTGCGAACTGGCCCGTTCGGAACATGCCGCGGAGTTATCTTCGCGAGCTGATTCATTAGAACATCTCGTGAGAACGCAAACCATGCTGGTAGAAGGAGTAATCGAAGCGTTACTTCCCGACACCATCGATGAGGACTGAGCCGTTTGTATCTTAACGTTGCAAAAAACGTCGAGCGGAAACGCGAAAAAGCGTATGAAATAAGGGCGCGCGGAACTTTTTTTGGACCGCAGTTTAGTGCACCCTAAGTGAGGTTCAAAAAAA
>JAFGIB010000141.1 GCA_016929805.1 Deltaproteobacteria bacterium
ATACCGTACGTCCGTTGTCGTCTGATCAGCGCGGGACAAGCCCGCGCGCTACGGCGTTTTCATGTTCGTCGACTAATTTTGGTTAATACCTATGACGGTTTAGCCGGCTTTTTTGACCCCTGAATGCTTACAGTGCAAGGGTTCCTCATTTCCCCTTAAAATGGAAAGCGGTGGCTCGAAGGTGGGGGGGTGACCTTCTGGGAGCCGCCGCAATCGAATGCAAACAAAGCGAAATCTATGCCAATGGCGGCACTGATAATTTTAACAGGAGGTATTTTAATAGATGTTACTATAATTTTTAACTGACCACTTAGAACCGATCGTTATTATTCGATAGTATCATCATTAGTAAACATTAACAATTATCATACATATCGTTTTTTGCCTAAAATAATTATATAATCGGAACGTTTCGCAAAATGACGAAAAGTTAGAATATTAAACTTATAATAATATGCCTATAAAAAATATGCTATCTGACATTGTTACATCTTGCAATACATATAGCATTTTCGAAATGGTACATTTCAGATCTGTATTGCTTAGAGTCGAAATTCGGTAAAATCGATGGATTTTATTTAATTATAAGTGAAAAGCAGTCTAATCAAGAGCATCCCGTTATCTTGTTTTTATCACTTCTGTTCTTCTTCAAAAATGGCGGCGAATCGGCGTGAGCTGTCATTTCGTAAAGCTAGACGCGACGAAAAATCTCGATTTTAAGAGTTCTCCCTTCACTCGAAATGACATCTATAGCGCGGCTTTTTGAGAAGATACTCACTTCTGTAGCTTCTCAAAAAGTGGCGGCGCAACGACCCGGGAACGCGGCCATCTCGCGCGTATTACTAAAAAACAGCGAGAAAATGCTGGCGAGACGCCCGCGCTCCCAGGTATCCTCTTCTGCGCGCCACCACTTTTTAAGAAGATACTCACTTCTCTTGCAACTATCGGCATTTATTCAACTTGTTATCTTTTTTCCTCCAGGGTAATAATCGAGACGACAAGGCGATCGAATCTAAAAACATGGGGAGGAATAGATGAGCCCTTTTAAGAACGGACAATATCTAAAAAGCCGGGCAGTTTCACATATAGCGATATTAGTCGTACTAACCGGGTGCGGTGGCGCGGGTGCCTCGCAACCTTCTGTTTCCGACCCCTTGTCGGCGGACAACGTGAATTCAGGTAGCGAAAACAGACGCAACCGAGACGGACAGGGAGAAATCGCGGCCGCAGTCCAGAGGATACAAGTCTCCGCGGGGCGTTATCATTCTTGCGGCAAAGCGCCTGACGGGTCGGTCGAATGTTGGGGTAAAAACGAATTCGGCCAGATCAAAGCCCCGGGGGAGAGATTTCTACAGGTCGAAGCTGGAGCGTTACATACATGCGCGATACTGCAGAATAGCAAATTGAAGTGTTGGGGTTTTAATCAAGATGGAAGAGCGACTCCACCAAACGGTAGTTTTTCTCAGATTACAGCGGGAACCGAGCACAACTGCGCGATTCGTTCGAACGGCGAGTTGGCATGCTGGGGAAGTAATAGTGAAGGTAAAGCCACGCCGCCGGGCGGTACATTTGTCCAGGTTTCTGCTGGAGGAAACCACACCTGCGGTATTTTATCCGACGCGACTTTGAAATGCTGGGGCAGCAACGGCATGGGTCAGTCAAATGCGCCCGAGGGAAGCTATCACAGGGCCGTCGCAGGCGGGAACCATAGTTGCGCCTTAAATTCGGACGGTTCTGTTCGCTGTTGGGGCAGCGATAACGCGGGTCAACTTTCGGCCCCGAAAGGACGGTTTGTAGACCTTATTGCGGGTTATAACCATACCTGCGCTCGTCGAACAAACGGATCGGTCGTCTGCTGGGGAGCAGGCGAAAAGAGTAGCGACAACGGCGTCTTTCCGAACTTTGGTCAATCAATTGCTCCGGAAGGGAAATTTGTACAAATTTCAGCGGGTTATACCCATACGTGCGGGGTCCGCGCTGATAACGTGGTCGAATGTTGGGGCTCAAACGCCAACAGGATATCCGAACCGACGCCGACCTTTGCCCCGTTACAAGAAAAGGTCAGAAGCTTCGAGCGAAAACCTTCTCAAACCCCGACCCGGATCCACGCGCCTTCCTCGTCGAGAAAACAGCTTCCATCGTTGGACCCTCCGGAAATAGAGAGAAAAATAACTGCAGAATAAGAGTAATCGGCTATCCTACCGAGTACCGGAGTTCAGACTTTCGCGATAACAAAAGAGGAGAACGTTCATGCCAGAGGTCACAAAGGAAGGGAAAAACTTCTACCTTGATATCCCGATACAAACGCCTGGTTTTTTCCTTAAGGGCTCGGGGTCCCTTGACTGGGGGATGAAAAACCGACTCTCCCGGATTTTTAATCCCCGCAGCGGCCGAACCGTGATGTTGGCGATAGACCACGGCTACTTTCAGGGACCGACCACCGGTCTCGAGCGCATTGACGTCACCGTCCTACCCTTGATTCCCAAAGCGGACGCTCTGATGTTGACGCGCGGTATACTGCGAACAACCATACCGCCGACGCTTTACGCGCCCATCGTTATTCGCGCGAGCGGCGGGCCGAGCATCCTCAAAGAGCTTTCGAACGAAGAGATCGCGGTCGATATCGAGGATGCGGTGCGGATGAACGCCTCGGCGTTGGCGATTCAGGTCTTCATAGGAGGAGAGTTCGAAACCCGTTCGATCCGCAATATGACCCGTCTCGTCGACCTCGGACTACGTTATGGTATTCCGGTTATGGCGGTTACAGCGGTAGGCAAGGAGATGGCGCGTGACGCCAAATACTTCCGTCTCGCCACCCGAATCTGCGCTGAGCTCGGCGCTCATATTATTAAAACGTACTACGTCCCGGATGGTTTCGATACGGTCGCGGCCTCCTGCCCGGTGCCGATCGTCATGGCCGGTGGAAAGAAGCTACCGGAATTGGAAGCGTTGACCATGGCATATAACGCGATACAAGAGGGAGCTTCCGGGGTCGATATGGGCCGTAATATCTTTCAAAGCGATGCGCCTCTGGCGATGATCGAAGCGGTACACAAGGTCGTACACGACAGGCTTAAGCCGAATGAAGCGCTGGAGCTGTATAAAAGCCTGAAATCCAGCCGTTAATTGTTTAAGCCGGTGGTTATTTTTCTTTAATCTCAGTATTGCTCTCGCTTGTACGAATAATTAGTATTTAATCTATCACCTTTTACCTATATCGCTCTACCTCGATGGCCGAACACGCGCTTGTATTATCTATCATCCGCAGCGGAATCGATCGTTGTATAGCGGTCGCTCCAACGTGCGGTTCCGTTTGCTTCAAAGCAAAGGCCTTCGCTTGCGTCCTAATGCTGTC
This sequence comes from Deltaproteobacteria bacterium, assembly GCA_016929805.1. Taxonomy (GTDB): domain Bacteria; phylum Myxococcota_A; class Polyangia; order Polyangiales; family JAFGIB01; genus JAFGIB01. Next base: position 3,356 of record JAFGIB010000141.1, read on the forward strand.
GCTCTTCTCGCTTGCTTGCGGCGGAGACGACGCGCCCGAGATGTATCAGCCGAATAAGAAAGACGCCGAGTCGACAGACAACCGTAAAGACGGCGGTGACTATCGCCCGCGTGAGGACGCGAGCGCGGAACCAGACTCGAATATCGATTCGAACGACGGCATCGTCGCGACCGAGGATAGCTTCACGGTGGATGTTTCCGGCGATGACCTTTTCAACGATGCTCGCGGTTATTGCCTGGCGGTGTATGCCAACGATTTCGTTTTAGCTTATCAGAACCACGTTCCGGCAACCGATTGCCGGACGCGCATCGATTTTTTGAGCTTTTCCTCCTTTGGTCCGATTCCGAAAACGGAAACCGCCGTGAACAAAGAGTTCTTTTGCTCGGTCGCGAAAGAGCCCGCGGTTGTATACGCAGGCGACGCGTGGACCATGGCTTGGAGTGACACGCGTTCGTCCGAAACGGATTCGCCCGAGTATGAGCCGAATCTTTACACGCTGACGCTGGGCTCTCAAGAGCCTTTCACCGAAATCGCCGGCGACGGGCTTTTCGAACAAAACGCGGTGCTGATTCAAGTCAACTCGACCGCTTTGCTCGCCTGGATCTCGGAACGGGTGAGCGCTGGAAACGAAAGGAAAAGGTCGATCAGAACGCGTCTTTTAGGCGCGGCAAACAGCGGCGAAAACATCGTCGTTCCGGAAGAGGACAACCGCATGCCCGAAGGTTTGGTAGCGGCTCCGATAGGAAAAACAAACGCGGTTATCGGCTGGATCGATAGAAGCGCCGCGAATACGGGGGTCTTCGTACTGCCGTTGGACGGCGATGGGTCTGCAAAAGAGGCGCCGTATCAGTTGACGGCCTTTGACGCGACTTCCATGGATATCGCCGCCGGCGATACGGCCAATGCCGCTGTTTATTCCGTGAATATAGATGGCACGCGGCAAGTTCGTCTACATCTATTAAGTGGAATCGGTGGACAAGCGGAGATCAAGGACGAACGAAAGCTCGTAACGCCTCCTGAACAGGGATTGGATGCTTCCATTGTCTATTGGGGAGCCAATGGTTTTTTGGTCGTCTACCGCAGTTTTCGCGGCAGCGACACCGATTCGGCCATGATCCGACTACTGGTCATCGACCTTGGAATAGACTGGAATCCCGATGAACTGGAACCGCGCGACATCGCTCCGGCGGCGCTCGGAGGCGGCCGCACCACGGCGAGACTCGCTAACGACGGGACCTTAGCCGTCACCTGGCTGGATAGCGTTTCGACCGAGGAAAAATCGCTCAATCTGCGCCGATTGCACTGACGCTCTGGACCGAATCGATGCAACGGTAAGACACTGCCGCGTAGGTTACGGAATGCACTTTATAGCCGGAATTATTTTTGCGTGGGCGACGGTCCATATCGTGCTGATGGCCTTCATGTTATTCGTATATTTTCGCTATAGCCGAAACCGAGACTACGTTATTTTCTGCGCGGTGTGCGGGGCGCTGGTCGTCTATTTCCTCGCGAGAACCTTTCACTACCTAGCTGAAAGCGCGCAAGAAGTCGTCCTTTTGATACGAATCGAGGGCGCCGTGCTTACGCTCGGCGCCGCGATCTTGCTCTACCTCGCTGCGAAACGAGAGACGATTGCCGCCAAAACGAGGTTGTTGATCTATAGCGCTTTTATATCGGTAGCCGCGGTCGTCGCGCTATCGAGCCTCCTTGGAATCAATGTCGACGAGACGCAGCCGATGACTAAGACTATCGCTTTATTCGACAACGAAGAGACGTATTATGAATATAAATATACCTTTTGGGGATATCTACGAATCGCCGTTTCGTTGATTTATGCAACAGTCGCCGGTCTGATTCTGGCAAAAAGCGTAAAAAACGACCGCGTCGCGAGAAATTTCTTCCTGGTGGGGGTGTTGGTCCTGAATCTATTAGCGATACACGATATTTTACTTTTACTGGATCTGATTAATTCCATGTATTTGTTGGCGCACGGACTTTTTATCATGATCCTATGCGTGCTTTTCGGGTTCGTTCGAGAAGCGGAAATCTCTCGCAATCAGCTCACAGCCAGAACCCTGGCGTTGAGACAGGCTTCCATCAACCTGAACCGCGCCACCGACGAGACCCGCCGGCTCCGTCCCATGGCTGATCTAGGCCGGCTCTCCGCGAGTCTCGCGCACGAGATCCGAAACCCTCTGGCCGTGCTGAGCAACGTCGCCTCTTCCCTGCGGCACCACAAGGTTCACGATCGCAATCCGTCAAAGATCGAACCCTTAGTCAGCATGATGCAGGAGGAGACCGATCGCCTGGCCCGCTTGGTTGACGATCTTTTATTGTTTTCCCAGACCACGCGCATCTCATGGGGCACGGTGGATATCCGCTCTTTGGTCGCGGCCGCTGTAAGAGACGTCACCCAGCTATACGAACCTTCCTCAAGACCGGAAGTCGTGACTGAAGTAGACGAAAACCTTCCGTCTATCGACGGTAATCAGGATAGCCTGCGCCGCGCGTTGGCCAATCTAATCGCCAATTCGTTCCAATCCTCTCAAGCTCGCGGGACCGTACGAGTTATCGCGTGTCAAAAGCAGGAGCGACCTGATACGGTGTTGATCGGGGTCGTGGATAACGCCGGCGGAGTTCCCGAGGAGCATCAGGTAGAGATCTTCGACCCCTTTTTCTCCACTCGACCGACGGGTACCGGGCTCGGCCTACCGATCGCGAAAAGCATCGCGGAAGCGCACTCCGGAAGCCTGATATTCGAGAATCGGCCGGGCGAGGGCGCCTCCTTCTGGTTGTATATACCCATTATAAAGCAAGACAAGGGGTTGGAAAACGAAGGGGAAAACACGGGCGGCGGTTCTGTCTGATCCTTAACGTTGCAAAAAACGTCGAGCGGAAACGCGAAAAAAGCGATGAAATAAGGGCGCGCGGAACTTTTTTTGGACCGCAGCTTAG
>JAFGIB010000142.1 GCA_016929805.1 Deltaproteobacteria bacterium
AGCCGCGACGAAGGACTAGCAGCGCTATTTCGAGGAGCGAGCGACGCCGCAGATTGGGCCGTCCCGCCCGAAAGACGAGCGGAGGAATTTATTAAACACGCTCTTGGAGAGCATTGACTCCCTTGGCCGGTCTGCTAATGATTGTCCGGTTACCGGTTGGATCCGTTTCAGCCGATTGTTGGCTGCGGTCCTAAAAAGGGAACCCGGTGAGAATCCGGGACTGCCCCGCAGCGGTAAGTGGGAACGAAAACCGTCAACAAGCACTGGCGTAAAGAGCTGGGAAGCGACGGTGAGTAGGAAAAGGCTCTAGAGACCTCTATTTTGCCCACGAGTCCGAAGACCTGCCGGTAATCGCAACCTTTTGCCAAGCCTTCGAGGGTCGAGGATGGTGGAAATGAAAACGCTTTTAGCTGAAGTTGAATATCCATCCATCGGGGAGAGTTCTCGATCAGCGCGATCGACCCCGGGCTTATACGTCGAGCGATGCGGCCCGGGAAAGAAAATTCGATCGTGCGATACGGACAAATAGGCGCCGCGGCGGTTTTAGCGTTGCTGTTTTTTCCAGTCGTTGCGCTGGCCGAGGAGCCACGCGACGCCGGAGTGAACGCGGGCGAACAACCGAAGGAAAGTTCCGGCGGCGGCGCGGGACAACAGCCAGAAACTGATTCCGGCGGCGACGCGGGCCAACGGCCGACAGAAGACTCAGGGGTCGACGCGGGCGAACCGCCTACAGAAGATGCGGGAGTCGATGCCGGCCAGGCAGCGGATGCGGGGCTCCAGCCCAATGTCGACGCGGCTGATCGAACGGATGTTCCCAAGGCCAAATTGCCTCCCGATTCGGTTTCCTCGGATCGAATTGATGATACATCGGCTAAACGAGAAACACCGAGCGACGGGCAAGCGGTTTACGAAATCGACACAGCCGAAGTAACCGGATATCGCATACGTGCGACGGATCGCACGACGGGTTTCGCCGAGACCATCGAGTTCGAACAGGCGCGAAAGACCATGACAACGCTTTCCGAAGTGCTGTCCAAATTGGTTGGCGTTCAAGTTAAAACCATGGGCGGGCTGGGCGCGTACGGCGCGGCAACCATTCGGGGCTCGACACCGAATCAAGTCCCCGTGTTCCTCGACGGTATTCAGCTCAACATGGGCGGTTTTTCAGTGGTCAACCTGGGAGATTTCACGCTCGATACCCTGGAAAGCGTCGAGGTGTATCGAGGCAACGCGCCGCTAAGGTTGGGAACGGGCGGTATCGGCGGCGCCATCGTCATGAAGACAAGACGCTTTGAAAAGGCGGCGGCGGAAGTCGCGGCGAGCTACGGCTCGTGGGACACCTGGCGAGCGCAAGGTCTGTACGGCGATGATATCGTGGGTATCAATACGCTCGCGGTCGTCTCGGGTCAGCATTCGGACGGTGATTTTAAATACTATAACCGGCGCGGCACTCCGAACAACACGGATGACGACTCGTTCGTGCGACGCAGCAACAACCAACATAGCGCCGCAACCGCGCTTTTGAAGCTCAACCGTGAGTTCGACGCCTGGGATGTCTCGTTGATGGATGAGTTTTATTTCAAAGATCAGGGATTGGCCGGCATCGATCACATGGTCGGTAAGAGCGAAGCCACCCTCGAATCGCTGCGCAACGCGATTAACCTGCGCGTCGAAAGACCGCTCAACGACGCGCTCGTGCTCGATCTCGATCTCGCCTATCTCATCTTGTCCGAGAGATATGACGACTTGTCCGGTAGCGTTGGCACCGGGCATCAAGACAATCACTATTGGACCGACGGTGTGTCGACGGCGGCCGTGCTGGAAACAGAGCTTTCACGCGAGCACGTCACGACCTATCGAATCGGTTGCCGCTACGAGCACTACGACGAGGAAGCGCTCAATCTTTCAGAGGAAGAACAGCAAGATCCGAGCTACAGGGTTAAGACCGAGTTCGGCGCCGAGCACGACTGGGAGCCGGTGGACACGCTGCACATCGTTCCGACGTTGCGAGGAGAGGTTCACTATTCCCATTTCGGTGGCGGCCCGACGCGGGCTTTGCTGACCGATTTCGAAGCGACTTCGGTGACGGATTTTTTCTTCTCGCCTTCGCTCGGTATTAAGTACGAAGTTGTGGATGGCTTAACGCTGAGAACCAACGGCGGGCGCTACAACCGAACACCGGATTTAACCGAGCTATTTGGAGATAGAGGTGGGGTGGTTGGCAATCCCGACCTCAAAGCCGAAGCGGGCTACAACGCCGACGCCGGTGCGACCTATATGCTTATCGGTCGCTCGTTTCTCGATTTGCTGCGTGTCGATGCAGCTTGGTTTACAAGTTGGGTGGAGGACCTCATTTCGTTCGAACAGAATTCACAAGAAACCGTCCGGCCTATAAACATTGATTCCGCTCAAATTCACGGTTTCGAACTCGGGTTGAGAGTTTCTTTATTCGAGTTAACCACTCTAAGCGGAAACTACACCTATTTTTACGGGGTCGATAGATCGGGTATCGAGCGTTTTGATGGCAAAGAGTTACCCGGAAGACCGCCGCACGAATTCTACGCGCGATTGGATGTGGGAAAGACCTTACGCTACTGGGGGCTTCACGGTTGGACCGACGTGGACTACGCGGGCAAGGCCTATGTCGGCCGAAACAACTTCGAGGGCTTTGTCACCAAACACCTCTTCGTCGGAGCGGGCGGTCGTTTCGAGCTACCCCGGCTGGGGCTCTCTTTGACCCTTGAGGTCAAGAACTTGCTCGATGCATTGGTCTTTAAAAACGACGGTGGCGACTGGGTAGCCATGAGCGACTACAATCGCTATCCGCTGCCGGGTCGTACCTTTTTAGCAACCCTACACTGGCAATGGCTGTAAAAGGCCGATATAGGAGAAATTAATGATAAGTAAATTAAATAACACAGGCGCGGAACCGTTTTTGAAAAAAACCGGTTTCGTAAACCTTTTCATCGGTATCGCGTTGGCGGCCGCAATGGTTCTTGGCTGCGACACCGGGAGCGAGGGCGACGTCGATGATGATGATGACGACACCGAAGAAGACGCGAGTAAGGAAACCGGCTCGGGCGGAAGCGAGGAATCCGGCTCGGGTGGAAGCGAGGAATCGGATTCCGGCGGATCCGCTGACACCGACGCGGGCGGCGGTACCGAAAAAGACGCGGGCGTTGACGCGGCGACCGAGCCGGAGCCGCCGGAGTATACAACCGCGTTGGTGATCACCACGGATTATTCCGAAGGCAACTACTCCACGGTGGCAATGGACGACTATAGGGCCACGATAAACATAAACGATATGGGAATTCACTCCGATGCGGTGTGTCATTTCGACCTGGTTACCGAAACCCCCTTTATCATTTTGCGTCTCGGATCCGACGCCATCAACGTGTTGAACCCGGATACCTTTGAAATCGTGGAAGAATACTCGGTTGTACCCGGCTCCAATCCGTACGACATAGAGGTTGTGTCGAGCGAGCGCGCCTATATCTCGAGATACGAGCTAAACGAGTTACTGATCGTCGAGCCGTTGACCGGAGAAGAGGTCGGCACGGTGGATCTCAGCGAATTCGCGGACGATGACGGCATACCCGAGGTTTCGGGTTTGGCCATGAAAGACGGAAAGCTATACGCCCTTGTAGCGCGGCTGGATCGCGATAATAGCTGGACTCCGGTTGGAGACAGCTACCTGATCGTTATCGATGCGGAAACGGGCGAGGTTGAGGCTGACCTTGAGCTCGCGGGCGCGAATCCCTACGGTCAACCCGAATACAGCGAAGCGTTGGGCAAGTTCGTTATCGCCGAGGCTGGAGAATTCTCTGACTTGGAAAACGCGGGGATCGAGTTGTTCGATCCGGCCGACCAGACTCTCTCCGGATTGATCGTCACCGAAGAAGAGCTGGGTGGAAACGTTACCAAGGCTTTGGTGTTGTCAAAGACCAAAGGATACGCGCTGATCGGCGTTCAGGGAGACAACGGAAGCAACACTCACGTGGTTACTTTCAATCCCGAAACCGGAAAGAAGACCGGAACCGTGATCGAAACCGAGGGGTGGACCTACAGCGATATCGTTCTCACGCCTGATCTGACCGAGCTATGGGTCGCGGATCGGACAAGCGAAAATCCGGGCATCCGTGTTTTCGATACGGAGACGGATGAAGAGATAACCGATGAGCCCATCGATGTGGGGCTGCCGCCTTCGGGCATTTGCTTCGTGCTATAAACGATAGGATTATTGATGAAAGCGGTCTTTGTCTTCTCTCATTCGATGCTGTTTCGCGCTTGGGACACGGCTTGCGAGCGGCTTCAGGAGCAGGGGATCGAGGCCGTTGTCGTAAGCCAGATGTCGGCCGTGGATTGGGATGAGTTTGCCGCGCGAGAGGTCGGCGGAGCCGACGCGGTTTATCTCAACCTGAGCCGGCATTTCCCCAGCTTCGAGACTTTGGTGCGCAGCGCCCAAAAGGTGCGCTTGGCAATCGCTGCGGGCATCGAAACCGAATCCGAGTTGCCCGCTTGCGATCCCGCGTGGAGAGAGACAATTGACCAATACCTGAAAGCCGGTGGAATCGATGATCTGGCGAACGCCGCGAAGTTTCTCTTATACCGCGCGGGGTGCCTGAACGAGGCTCCCGGGTTGCCCGCTGAACCGATACTCTGCGGTGTGCTGGATCTCGATTCCAACCGGCTGTTCGACACTACGACGGATTATTTTGCGTATCAAAACAGCAATGGAAATAAACTAAACGGTAAGCCGATTACAGCGCTCTGTTTCGGCCGCTCGCTCTGGCTCGACGGTGATCTCGCACTGCCGCACGCGGCGATTCGCGCGCTCGAAGAGCGAGGCTTTACCGCGCTGCCGATTTTCTGCGACTGGGAGCTGGCGACCTCGTTCGGCCGGGCGTCGGAGCATCCCCTGGATCAGATCTTGAAGCATTGCGGTGATCGTCTCACCTTGATCTGGAACGGCCTCTTTTCTCACACCGGACAGACCGATGATTCGGGCGGCCCTTTTTCCACCATGGTCAATACCGCTTTCGCCTGGTCCGCGACCTCGCGGGTTGTAACCAAGGCGCAGTTCGACGGCATCTGCCGGGTTTATATCGAAAATAAAAAGAACCGCGAGTGGCTCGCGCGGGACAATATCTACGCCTTGGAAGAGATCACCCGGCGGCTCTTGGAAGCGCACAGCCGAGGGCTTTGGCTAGCGGACCCGGACCAAATCGAAGCCGTGCAGCAGACCGTGCTTTCGCTGGAGGGCGATCTCGAGGAACGGATGGGACCGGTCAGCGGCGAATTCCAAGGCGGCAGCGTGGATATTCTCACCCGCGAAAAGGTTGACGCGTGGAACTACCGTTATCGTGTGAAGTAGAGGCGATATGTTGAACGTACAAACAGGTAGGCCCTCGGTGTTTCCCTTTGTCGCAATCGTAGGACAAGAGCAGATGAAGCTCGCTCTGACCTTGATCGCCGTCTATCCGGCGATCGGAGGTTTGTTGATCCGGGGGCAAAAGGGTACGGCCAAATCCACCGCGGTCCGTGGTTTAGCCGAGCTATTGCCAGGCGATGACGGCGAAAATAGTAAACATTTTGTCGATCTACCCCTGGGCGCGACCGAGGATATGGTGGTGGGCACCATCGATTTTGAAGCCGCGATTCGATACGGCGAATCTCGCTTTTTGCCGGGGCTTTTACATCGAGCCCACGGCGGCATTCTCTACGTGGACGAGGTGAATCTGCTCGACGATCACCTGGTGGATTGCATCCTGGACGCGGCGGAGTCCGGGGTGAATCGAGTCGAGCGCGAAGGGCTGAGAGTTCAGCATCCGTCCCGCTTTGCTCTGATCGGCAGTATGAATCCGGAAGAGGGGGAGCTGCGCCCGCAACTTCTAGACCGCTTTGGTTTGGCGATTCAGGTCAGCGCAGAAGATAGCGCGGATAACCGGGTTCAGCTCGTGCGCCAAAGAGAGCGTTTCGACCGGATAAACGGCGCTTTCGTCGCTTCCTATCACCCGCAGACCGAAGCGCTGGCGCAACGCATCGCGTCCGCCCGAAAGCGGGTACAGCAGGTGAAGGTTCCTTCCTATTTATTGGGTTTCATTTCGGAAATATGCAGATCGAACAACGTCGCGGGGCATCGCGCGGACATATCTATTGAAAGAGCGGCGCGGGCTCACGCCGCCTGGCTCGGAAACGATCAGGTCTCGGCCGAGGATATACAACAGGTCGCGCCCATGGCGCTTTTACACCGTGCCCGTCAAGGTACGCCTCCCGATCTACCGCCGCCCCCACCGCCGCCCGAAGACGACCTAGAACAGGATCACCCGGAAGAGCAGAACGAAAACCAACCCGATCGAGATTCCGAACCACCCGAGCCACAGAGCAACGACGATGGACAGGACCGCGGCGAGCAACAGCAGGCTCAAGGCGACCGGCAGGAAAGCCGACCGGCGCCCGCACCCGAAAAGCCCCGAGATCGAACGGCCGACGAACACGACGGCGAAGTATGGGAAATCGGGCAGCCTTTTCGGGTGCGAAGCCTGACCAGCGAAAAGGACCACAAGCTTCGCACGGGTTCCGGACGGCGCAGCCGCTCTCGTTGCTCGAATAAACACGGCCGGTACGTGCGCAGCACGACGCTTCGCCGAAATAACGACCTCGCATTGGACGCGACTCTACGGGCGGCGGCGCCTTTTCAGCTCGTGCGTCGCAAAACAAGTGCGCCATCCCTGGCGGTGCACATCCGGGAATCGGACATCCGAGAAAAGATCCGAGAGCGACGCATGGGCAATGTCTTGCTCTTTACCGTGGACGGTTCGGGTTCCATGGGCGCGCAAAAACGAATGGTCGAGACGAAAGCGGCTATCATGAGCCTATTGGTTGACGCCTATCAAAAACGGGATCGGGTCGCTTTAACCGTTTTTCGAGGATGTGAGGCCGAGGTTGTGCTGCCGCCCACCAACTCGATCGAGCTATCGAGCAAGTTATTAGCCCAAATGCCGATCGGCGGCCGCACGCCGCTGTCGGCGGGGTTGTGCCGAACCGCGGAATTGATCGAGCAGGTGCGTCGCAAGGATCCGTTGAGCCGGCCGATCGTACTGTTATTAACGGACGGCAAGGCCAATGCCGCGATAGGTGATAAACCCGCGCACATCGAGGCGCTCGAAATCGCGGTGCAAATGCAAGGACGTTACCCGTTTACGAGATTCATCGTCGTGGACACCGAACCGCCCGGCGCGGTCAGGCTAAAGCTGGCGCAAAAGCTCGCCGTGGCATTGGGCGCGGATTACTTCGAGCCGCAAACCCTGCGCGCCCAACAACTCATCGATCTCGTCAAGGAGAACTATTGAATGCAAACCCCTTTTGAAAACCGAATCTACCCCTTTGCCGCGATCGTCGGACAAGAAAAGATGAAAAGCGGGTTGATCCTCAATATCGTGAACCCGGCCATCTCGGGGGTTTTGATCCGCGGGGAAAAAGGTACCGCCAAATCGACCGCGGTCCGCGCGTTAGCTGATCTACTCCCGGAAATCGCGGTGGTCGACGGATGTCCATTTCAGTGTGATCCGGACGATCCAGACCATCTTTGCGCTTTATGTAAAGAGCGCATCGCGAAAAACGAACGCTTGGAGCGAAAGACGCGCAAGGTATGCGTGGTGGAGTTGCCCCTGAGCGCTACCGAGGATCGGGTGGTGGGCACGCTCAATCTGGAGCACGCGCTCAAGCAGGGCGAAAGGAAGATCGAGCCCGGGATTTTAGCTGCGGCGCATCGCGGTATACTCTACGTAGACGAGGTCAACCTATTGGACGACCACGTGGTGGACGTGTTGTTGGACAGCGCGGCCATGGGGGTGAACACCATCGAACGAGAGGGCATCAGCTTCTGTCACCAATCGCGTTTCACCCTGGTGGGCACCATGAATCCCGAGGAGGGCGAGCTCAGACCGCAACTGCAAGACCGGTTCGGCCTATGCGTTCATATCGAAGGGCTAAACGACGCAAAGGATAGGGTACAAATCATCAAACGGCGCGCGGCCTTTGAAGCCGATCCAGAAGGGTTTTGGCAACAATGGAAAAAATCGTCCGAGGAGATAGCCGAGCGGATCGGTCGCGCAATTGATCGCTATTGGGCCATTGAAGATGACGAACAGATTCTTTACGCTATCGCCTACCGCTCCATCGAGGCGGGCGTCGACGGGCATCGCAGCGATATCGTCATGCTTAAAGCCGCCAAAGTCTTGGCCGCGCTCGATGACCGCGGCCGCATGACCCTTGACGATGTGGCGAAAGCAGCCGAGCTCGTGTTGCCGCATCGAATGCGTCGTCTGCCGTTTGAAAGCATCGGTCCCGCCAAGCAACAGCCGATACCCACATCGCCCCGTGGATAGGTATTCGAGACTCCCGTGCCTATATCCCTGTTCGATCGCTGGGCATAAGCTTGAGAAAGGTCCATCCATGATCGCTGTAAGAGATCTAAGCGTTACTTATCACGGCGCGGACAAACCCGCGCTGTCCCATATCGATCTAAATATCGAGGCCGGCCAATTCACGCTGATCGCCGGCGCCACGGGCTCGGGGAAGACCAGCTTGCTATTGAGTCTTAACGGTATCCTTCACCACGAAACAAGCGCCCGGATCGATGGTGATATACGGCTGAACCAACAACCTCTGTACCGGTACGCCGGAGAGGGAAATCGCGTTCGGCTTGGAAAACCTCGGCGTTCCCAGGCAGACTATCAAGCAGCGCATCGACGAGGTCTTAGCTTTGACTGGTTTACAAAAACAGCGTTTTCAAAAGACCCAAACCCTTTCCGGAGGGCAACAACAACGGCTCGTTATCGCGGCCGCGCTGGCGCCGAATCCCGAAATCCTGCTGTTGGACGAGCCAACCAGCCAGCTCGATCCAACGGGAACCGAGGAAATCATCAATGTGTTGGGGCGCGAGGCCGGCGCATTTTTGTTCGATACCCACCGACCGGGCGGGGGCACGGCCAAGTTGGCCTATTTCTATCAAGTAGCGGGAATGACGCATTTCCACGCGGATCTCGCGCGCGACGGTTCGGCTTTCGCTCTGGTGGAAACACCCTATAGAGATCCTACATCGAATGAAATTGTGGGCGACTATTCGATTCATATTGTGAGGTGATAAATTGAAAGTTGCTATTTGCCACCTGAAAGTCGAACATGGTCAGAAACAACGCAACCTGGAACGATTGATCACCTATTTGCATTCCGCGGCGGAAGAAGGCGCTGACTTGATCGTCACCCCGGAGCTGTCTCTCAGCGGTTACAGCTATCCTTCAACCGACGCGATCCGAAAGGTGGCCGAAACCGTTCCGGGGAAGGCGACGGCTCGCGTCGCCGCTATTGCCCGGTGTTTCGGATGTTTCATATGCGTGGCGATGGCCGAACGGGATGATAATAGGGGTCGCGTCTATAACAGCGTGGTGGCTATCGATCGACAAGGCGATATCGTAGCCCGCCATCGCAAGTTCACCGCGGAGCGCGCCTGGGCCTCGGCCGGTACGACGCTCGCGAACAGCATTTTCGATACACCGTGGGCGCGAATCGGCCTATTGATCTGCTCGGATAGCTATTACGGCATCCTTCCCCGTGCGATGGCGGCGCAAGGGGCTGAGCTATTGCTCGTGCCAGCCAACTGGCCGCCGGGCAACCTGGATCCCCGCGAGGTTTGGTCCGCTCGGGCGCGTGAAAACCATATGTTTATAGCCATTAATAATCGTACAGGTAAAGACCTGAAGATGGATTGCGCCACCGCGGTATCCGAAGTGATCGCTCCAGACGGAAACGCGATTATGGAGGAGACGTCCGAGGATTCGCGCGTCTTTTTTTGCGATCTTCCGACGCGAAACATCCAAAAGATTCGGTCAAATCATAGACCACTACAGCGCCTGAATAAGAATGCGATCGGCGAATTCCAGCAAACCCCCGATTTGAAGCAGACGTCGCTGTCCATCTCGTTCGCTGTATGCAAAGATCAAGCCGGCGTAGCCCTGGAGGAGATCGCTCGGTGGACACTTTCTCAAAGCGCGTCTTCACGTCATCTTCTGCTGCTTCCCACGGGTATTGCCGATGTAAATGCTGTCGAGACGTTACGCGCCACGGCGCGCCGTCTGGACGCCGTTATCTGCGCCGCGTTGCCGGACAAGCGAGTCGCTGTTGTCGATTCAAAGACCGGAACGAAAATTGCAAAAAGGGAACAGATTGCCAAAACGCCCGTGCTGATAAACTGTAATGCGGCTCGAGTCGCGCTCATATCTCTCGAGCAAATCGGCTATCCCGAGATTCCCTACGCGCTATCCGCCGCGGGTTGCGATATGATCCTTTTATTAGAAGAACGTATCAGCGAGGCGCAGCTTAATACGGCTGCAGTACGTTCCGTGGAGCGGCTGGCCGTGGCGGTTTCAACCGCTCGCTTGGCTGTTCTCTTCCATCCGCCTGAGGGACACAATCGGTGGCGCGAACAGCGTTGCGAAAAAAGCGGTATAGTTACTTGGTCCGTCAACTTAGACCATACCCGGGACAAAACCTATCTACCCCGCGTTGACTACACCCGCCTGTTCGAAGAGGTCCAAAGTGAATGATCGTCCGGCCATTCGCTATCTCGTGCTTTGGGTCACGGGAGCCTGCAATCTCAACTGCCGCTATTGCTACCGCGGTGAAACGAACCGCTTGGGGCCCTTGTCCTTCGACGCGGCAAGAGCGGCACTCGCTATGGTCGCGTCTTTCGGAAAACCGTTTCACGTTCAGCTAACCGGCGGCGAGCCCTGCATGGAACCCGTATTGGTAGAAAAAATAGCGGCTTGGATTCGAAAGTCGGGACTGAACGCCTCCATCGGTTTACAGACCAACGGTACGCTGCTCGATAAAGCGATAACGCGAATCTTTAGAAAATACAAAATTGAAATCGGGTTGAGCATCGATGGCATCGAGCTCTTGCACAACGCGCATCGGGCGGCGTTTCGACAAACCCTGCGCGGGCTTATAACGCTGGCGGAGGCCGAGCTGCCCTGCCGGGTCACCACGGTTGTCACCCGCCAAAACGCCTCTCAACTGGACCGGCTGGCGCTCATGCTCGCCGGATTTGAAAACGTAAGGGGGGTGGCGCTCGATTTGCTGGTTCACAAGGGAAACGCGCTTCACCATACGCGGTTTGGAAAGAGAGCGCGCAGGGGGTCTCGACCATGGACGTGACCTATCAAGCCGCTCAACCCGAATTCGACGGCGCGCTGATAACCGTGCCCGTGGCGGCGCGCGAGGAAGACGCGCTGGATCCGGTGACCGGCGGCATGATCGCCCGCAACATGCCGATTGCGGAACGAACCTCAAAGCTGGTCTCCTTGGCGCTCAACTGGGCGCGGCTCTCACACATACCCAATGCGAAAAAGAGAGTCGCGATCGTGTTTCACCATTACCCGCCGCGGAACGATCGCATCGGGTGCGCCGCGGGTCTCGATAGTTTCGCGAGCGTCAAGCACCTGGTCGATCGACTCAAAACAGAAGGGTATGAGGTTTCCAATACGTATGAGAATGGCGATGCGTTGGCCAACGCGCTGCTGGAGAAACTCACGTGCGATCGGCGTTACCTGACGCCCGAAAAGATCGCCGCCCGGGCCGAGGCGGACGCGGAGCCCGAGCACTATAAGAAATGGCATCAAGCTTTGCCGGACAGCGTTCGAAGCAAAATGTGCACCGATTGGGGCGAACCGCCGGGAGAGCTCTTCACCCATCAGGGCAAGCTCTTTTTTCCGGGCATCCTCAACGGCAATCTTTTCATCACCATCCAACCGCCGCGGGGCTATCTGGAGAACCCCGAGGCCATTTTGCACGATCTCTATCTTACCCCTCCACATCACTATCTCGCCTATTATCGGTGGATAAAAGAGGTGTTCTAAGCGTGCGCCGTGATGCACGTGGGCAAGCACGGTTCTTTGGAATGGCTGCCGGGTAAGGCCCTGGGTCTGAGCGAGAGTTGTTATCCGGACCTTTCCATCATGGATCTGCCCAACATCTATCCCTATATCATCAATGATCCTTCGGAAGGCACCCAGGCCAAGCGGCGTTCTTACTGCGCCATCGTCGATCACTTGACGCCCGTATTCACCAGCGCCGACTTGTACGACGATATGCAAGAGGTAGACCGGGTTTACGCCGAGATCAAAGACGCGATGCGTCAAGACCCGGCCAAGGTGCCGATCTTGGCCGGCATGCTTTGGGAGGCCGTGGTCACGGCGGATTTGCATCAAGATCTTCAATTGACCGAGGCGTTACTCCAGGAAGATCTGGATGTTTTTCTGCACAAGGTGCACGCTTACCTCTCCGAGCTCTCCGATAACATGATCAACGACGGTTTACATACCATGGGACAACCACCGGAAGGCGAACCCTTGGTAGAAACGTTGGCGCAGTTCACTCGACACGCTAATGGACAAGCGCCCTCGCTTCGCGAATCAGTCGCGGAGGCGCTCGGCTACAACTACGAGGAAACGCTCGCGCATCGCGGTGAAAGCTTTACCGGCAGCCGAGGGCGAACCGGCGGCGAGATCATCAACGAGGCGCACCAAACCAGCCTGGCGCTGATCCGCACACTGAAGGAAAGGGACTATCAGGAGAATGCCCCAGCGGAAGCGGTAAAAAGCCGGTTGGGGGACCGCTTTGACGCGGTCGAGCGAGCACTCTCATACATCTGCCAAACCCTGCTGCCCAATATTCGTCGCACGACAGACGAGTGGGACGCCTGCCTGGCGGGATTGGACGGGCGGTTTATCTCGCCCGGGCCGAGCGGCGCACCCACGCGGGGTCAGGCGGACATTCTCCCCATGGGGCGCAACTTCTTTTCCGTGGATCCGAGAATGATTCCGTCCAAAGCCGCCTATGAAGTCGGTATTCGGCTGGGCGATAGCTTGCTTCAGAGATACCTGGATGAAACCGGGAAGTACCCTAAAAGCGTGGGCATGATCGTGTGGGGTGGGCCGACCATGCGCTCCAAGGGCGATGACATCGGTGAGATACTCTATCTCATGGGTTTGAGACCCGCGTGGCAAGCCACCGGCGTGGTCGCGGGCCTCAAGGTGATCCCGTTAAGCGAGCTGAAGCGCCCGAGGATCGACGTGACGCCCCGTATATCCGGTTTCTTCCGCGACGCCTTTCCCAATCTGGTCAACCTCATCGATCGGGCCGTGAACATGGTCGCATCGCTTAATGAAAGCGTCGAATCCAACTTTATCCGCCGGCACGTTCAGACCGATACCGCGCTCTATCGACGAGACGGAAAGAGCGAGGACGAGGCGTGGGCCCTGGCGCGGCTGCGCGTGTTCGGTTGTCCGCCCGGGACTTACGGCGCGGGCGTGGAGGAATTGATCGAAGCCAAAAACTGGGAGACCCAGAATGATCTGGCGGACAACTACATCCGCTATTCAGCCCACGCCTACGGTCAAAATGTTTATGGCACGACGGAAACCAAGGCCTTCAAGACGCTGCTATCGCGCATGGATGTGACCGTAAAAAACGAGGACTCGCGGGAGTACGACATGATGTCCTGCACCGATTTTTATAACTACTATGGCGGCCTGATCGTCGCGGCTAAATCGGTCCGAGGCGAGGCGCCCCATTCCTACGTGGGCGATGCGTCCGATCCGAAGCGTGTCACTCTTCGCTCCACCCAAGAGGAGGCCAAGTTTGTTCTGCGTTCCCGCCTGCTCAATCCCAAGTGGCTCGACGGCATGAAGCGGCACGGGTATAAGGGAGCCGGTGATATTTCCAAGGTGATGGACATCATTATCGGCTGGGACGCGACCGCTGAAGTAATGGAGGATTGGATGTACGACCGGGTAGCGAAAACCTACGCGCTCGATCCAGAGATGCAAAAGTGGCTCAAAGAGGTCAACCCCTATGCCCTCTTGAACATCGTGGAAAAACTGCTGGAAACCATCAGCCGAGGGATGTGGAACGCGGACCCGGAAACCGAAGAAAAGCTCAGACAGGCCTATCTCGACGTCGAAGGGAAGATCGAGGACAGCATTGAATAGCGCAAAGGAACGGGAGATGCTTTTGAATCGATACTACGACGGCGTGGAAATCCATAGAGAGGATAAAATTATTTATGCCCGTTTCTTGTCTCCCCACCGGGTGATTTCCACCTGCCCGGCCGCCGGAGGCGTGCGCGAGGACATCGAGGTTTTATACAACCATCAATCCTGTGAGCCCACCAAACACCAAACCATGGGCGACCGCATTATAAAGATCCTACCGACGCAATACCGGCAAGAGGTGGCGACTCGACACGATCTGCCGGCTGACCGCTGCGCGACCCTAGGGACCGCGGCCAACATGCGCTGCGCGGGGTTTTCGTCCCGAGCGTTTAGGGAGCTGGAAGTTGTAGCGGTTTGTACCGGTGGGGTGGAGACCAACGGCGGTCGGGTAGGCGATCCAGCTTCAGTGTACGAGTCCGATGGTCGTTTTGAGCGCTTGAGGGAAGCGCCGCCGACTCAAGGGACCATCAACACCATGCTTTTTATCAACCGGGAGCTTACTCAAGGCGCTCTCGTTCGGTGTATCGTCACCGCCACCGAGGCCAAGACCGCGGCGCTGCAGCAGCTGAGCGTTCCCTCGCGCTATTCAACGGGCTTGGCTACCGGCACGGGTACGGATCAGATCGGCGTCGCCTGCCGCTTGGGCGATATACATCCTTTGCGTTCAGCGGGCAAGCACAGTAAACTCGGCGAGCTCATCGGCGTCACGGTTCAGGAAGCGATTGAGGAAACATTGAGCAGGCAGAATGGCTTGACCCCTTCCAGCCGTTGCTCGGTCATCGCGCATCTTGAACGATTCGGCGCGACGCAAAAGGACGCTGTAGCTCAAATAAATGCGTTATTGTCGGACGAGGACGCGCAGCTTCTGAAAAACAACTTTGAGTCGATGAATCACGATCCCCTTGTGGTCGCTGCCGTGGTTGCGTTGGTTCACCTACGCGATCAGATAACCTGGGGTACGATTCCCCAATCCTGTCTCCCTGATTTACTATATACGATGACGGCGCAAATCGCCGCATCTGTATCCGGGCGTTATGATCAATTCGACCAATACCGTCGTCTGTTGTATGAGAAAGAACCGCATTTGAACGGGAACGATTTGACTCATATCATCTATATCGCCTTGGCGTCGGGATTCGCCGACAAATGGCGGTTTGAATAGACTAGGAGCTCATAACCATGGCAAAAAAAGGATTGCTTATCGTCTATACGGGCAATGGCAAGGGCAAGACCACCGCGGCTCTGGGATTGGCCTATCGCATGCTCGGTCACAAAAAACGAGTCTCCATGATTCAATTCATCAAGGGATCGTGGAAATACGGCGAGATGGAATCGGTCAAGCGGTACGCGGACCTATTGGACTTTCACGTCATGGGCAAAGGGTTTATCTTCAAATCCGAGGACCAGGAGGCGGACGTAAAGGCCGCCCGAGAGGCCTGGGAGTTGGCCGAGCAAACCATCGCCGCGAATCGACATCAACTCGTGATTCTGGATGAACTCACCTATTTGATTAAATTTAAAATGGTTCCGGAAGATAGGATCATCAAAGCGCTTACCGAAAAGCCTGAAATGATGCATGTGGTGGTTACGGGACGCGACGCCAGCGAGCGGTTGATAGAGCTTGCGGATTTGGTGACTGAAATGCGTGAAATCAAGCACCCGTTTCACAGCGGTATCAAGGCTCAGAAAGGAATCGAGTTTTGAACGACGCGATTGCGTTGATCCGCGTGGTTGATCTCACCAAGCGCTACGGCTCGGTGACGGCGCTTTCGGGCCTCGAGTTGCAGATAGCAAAAGGGGAGATTTTCGGCATCCTCGGTCCCAATGGCGCGGGCAAAACCACGTTGATTCGGATTCTCGCCACGCTTACTCGCCAAAGCTCGGGCCAAGCCTTTGTCGGAGGGTACGACGTGATGCAACAGCCGGTGCAGGCGAAGCGACAAATCGGCGTGGTGCATCAAACCCTCAACATCGATCCCGAGCTCACCGCCGAGGAGAGCCTGAGAATTCACGGCATGTTATTCGGTCTATCCCAATCGGTGATTCGGCAGCGATCCGCTTCGCTACTGGAATTCGTCGGACTCGCCGAGAAACGCGACCAGGTATTAGATGCGTTTTCCGACTCAACGCAATGCGGCTGTCACATCGCTGATCGCCGCGCACCCGGGCTCAATTGGTTGCTTGTATTGGCGGTCGTCATTTCTGTCGTACGTATCCGCGCAAGGCACACGAGGAACTCGTTAGAATAGCAGGGCCTCACTTGTTTACGCGAGCGAAAGCGGTTTACGCCGACGGCGTTTTTGCAACGTGAAGGTGAACTGTCATTTCGAGGAGCTAAAAGCGACGAGAAATCTCGGTTTCGAGATTTCTCGCTTCGCTTGAAATCACATGTCTGCCACTATTTTTGAGAGAGTGCTATCGGTCCCTTAAACCGTGCGAGATCATTTAGGCTTTCTTCGACGATCTCGATCAATTTGTCGACTTCTTGAATAGTAACGTTAAGAGCGGGCATGAAACGCAGCAGATTCGGTCTCGGCGCATTGATTAAGAGACCGTGTTCAAAACAACGATCCCTAACCTCCTCCGCGTATTCGCCCGGCAGACGCAGGGCGGCGAGCAATCCGCGCCCTCTTATTTCCGGACACTCGTGGCGATTAGCCAGTTGTTTCAACCTTTCGAGCAAATACCGACCGGTCGAACCAACGCGAGCGATAAAGTCGGGTTGCAGCACGACACGACTGACCGCGAGCGCAACCGCGGTCATCAATGGATTACCGTTATATGTACCTCCCTGCTCGCCGTAGCTAAAACAGCTCGCTTTTTCGCTTGCGAGCATCGCGGCGATCGGAACACCGCCTCCAAGCCCTTTTCCGAGCGTCATGATGTCGGCTTGTATCCCTTCGAATTGATGGCAGAAAGCGGCTCCGGTCCGGCCCATACCCGTTTGTATTTCATCTACGATCAATAGGAGATCATGCCTTTTTGTTATTTGGCGCAGCCTCTGGAGATATCCGTCAGGCGGAATCACAACGCCCGCCTCGCCTTGGATCGGTTCGATCATGACCGCCACGGTTTTGGCAGTGATCACCGATTCCACCACCTCGGCGTTTCCAAACGGCACCTTGATAAATCCCGGCATGGGCGGGGGAAATAGGCTTTCCCATCCCGGTTTACCGCTTGCGGCCATCGAAGCGAGCGTCCTTCCGTGAAAGGCGTTTTGAGCGGTGATAATTTCATACGCATCGTTCCGATGTAAACGACCCCATTTACGCGCGAGCTTGATAGCGCTTTCGTTCGCCTCTGTTCCGCAGTTGCAGAAAAATACCTGCGCCAAGCCGCTTGCGCGAGAGAGCAGCTCGGCTAGCTCCAGCTCTGGTTCATTATAAAGAGCCGGGCTAGGCGTGAGCAGGCGCGCGGATTGCTCGACTATCGCGCGCCGAACCACCTCGGGACAATGACCCAGGCTATTGACGGCCCAGCCTTGGATAAAGTCGAGGTAACGCCGTCCATTGTTGTCCCAAAGATACGAACCCTCGCCTTTGACCATAATTACCTCGGGACGTCGGGTGATCGGCATCAAGAAATGATTTAAGATTTGATTTGACATCGCTATCTCCTTTACGAGCCGCATAAACCGAGACAGCGTGTTGCTTAAACAAAACAGCCGCCCGGTGGAGGCGGCTGCTTGCGGGTTATGATATCCCTATCGCGCGTTCGACGCGTAAACGCAGCCACCCCGCCTGCTAGCGGCGGCTCGGCGAGCCTCGTTCGCGTTGTACCGATTAATCATACGGCCCAAGCATAGCGTAGATAGTACCGGCGTCAAGCCGCGCGCGTAAGAATTGATCGCGCGTCAACCGCGCGGCCTACCGCTGTTTATGTATCTCGTTCAATCGGTGTCTCATGAGACAGCAGTGATTCGTTTGAGAATGAAGCATTGGGCCCGACGCGGTTAGATGTTGATGCAAAATCCCGTCTTAAACGGTTTTTTCCTCGTCTTGCGACCCATCCGAAAGTGGTACGCATTGTGCTTAGTATCATTCGTCGTTGGCCGTCACGATAGTTCGGTCGAACTTAAAAACAAAGGATCTACGTCTAATACGTAAGGAGATAACGATGAGAACAAAGGAAAAACAGCAAGCGCTTGTGGAGCAGCTTAGGACCTGGCAGAAGCTCGAAAACGCGGCTATCACTCAGACCTCGAAGATCATGGAGGAAACCGACCATCCGTTGATTCGAGCCGTTGCCGAGATTATCCAGCGAGATTCGCATATGCATTACCGCATTCAACAACTGATCATCGACAGTTTTGAAGAGCAAGCGATTCCTCTACTTATGGATCAGCTCGATAAAGTCTGGGAGACCGCTGATAAGCACCTTCAAATAGAAAAGAAAACCATCGAAGCGGCGGAAAAAAGCCTCGCGACCCTGGAAAAGACTCGGAATGTGGTTCAGCTCTATTTGCTTAACTATCTCTTGGCCGACGAGAAAAAGCACGAAAGGTTGCTTACGGATCTAGACCTAATAAAAAGAAAGATGTATCCGTAACCGGCTATTGCCTCGACCGGCGTTGAAAATAGGGTCGTTCCCCTATACCTCTATGGCACTTTAAGGGGAAATAACCGTATCAGCAGATGAGCAACGAGACACGACGCCTGGAGTGGTCGTTCAGCCTTGCCCCCTCGCCACCAAGTAGTTATATAGTGACAACCGTTTTTAAGTAAAAGGGGAAGCTGTAACGAGAGTTCGATGTAGATCATGGCCGCTTTCTTAAGATGTCTAATAATAATTCCGGTTTTGCCGGCGAAAAGGAGTTTGGTTTGTTCTAATCAATAGCCGCGTGGATTGCGCGGAAATCGTTTAACCCGTTATCAAGGAGAATACCATGGCGATTACTCTACCACCTCTTCCGTACGACGTAGCGGCGCTTGAACCGCATCTTACCAAGGAGAATCTCGAGCTACATTACGGCAAGCACCACAACGCATACGTGGTTAACCTCAATAAATTCATCGAGGAAGGCAAGGCCGACGGCTCGAAATCGCTGGACGAGATCATCCAAGCGTCATCGGCCGGACCCGTGTTCAACAACGCCGCGCAGATTTGGAACCACACCTTTTATTGGAGCTGTATGAAGCCCAAAGGCGGCGGCGAGCCCAAGGGCGCGCTCGCGGACGCCATCGTCCGAGACTTCGGATCATTCGCCGGCTTTAAAGAAAAGTTCACCAATGCCTCGGTCTCGCAGTTCGGCTCGGGATGGGGATGGCTGGTATGGGAGAACGGAAAGCTCGCCGTAACCAGCAGCGGCAACGCCGATTTGCCGATGAAACACGGACAGGTTGCGCTTTTAACCTGTGACGTCTGGGAGCACGCTTATTATCCCACCTATAAAAACCTGCGCCCGAAATACGTGGAGGTCTTTCTGGCCAATCTCGTCAATTGGGACTTCGTGACGAAGAACTTAGGGCTCGCGCAAAAATAATTTCGCGTTTTTTCGCTCAGATTGGGATGGAGTGTCTTATTTCCGATTGAGCGAAACCGCAGGAATATTAGGGATATTTTGAGGATTTCGCGATTGAGGAAATG
>JAFGIB010000143.1 GCA_016929805.1 Deltaproteobacteria bacterium
GGTACTGCTGTTTGACTACGACGGCGGCCAATTCATCCCGTAAGACCGGCTTTCGTCCTCGCGCCGGCTCGTCAGGTACAGCAAGTATCATCCTCGCCGGCCCTGCGGGCGCGCGCGGTTTTACAGGCGAATTGGCCGCCGACTTGTTTGCCCCCCTGAACGCTTACATCATATTGATGCATCGTGTGGCTATACGTACCAAGTCGTTATAAATCGGCCATTTTTTCAGATTATAACGTTGTCGATTTCGCTAATGCAGCGGCTAGTATAACGTACTTACGTAGTCTAGCGATCGCCGGTTTGCTCCTTCGAGCACCTCTCTTTCGTAGCTTCTCAAATAAAGTAGCTATGCCGGGAAACCCGTGTTCCGCTCACCAATTTATCTGCGGAAACGGCTTTCCAGGTCTGGCGATAAAGAATCCCTGCAATAGATCGACGCCGAGCTCAAGGCATTTGTCGCGCTCGCTTGAGGTCTCGACGCCCTCGGCCACCACTTGAATTTGCATGTCGCGACACAGAACGACCACCGAACGAATGAGCTTCTGCTTGGTTTTATTCGCGTCCACGTCGCGGACCAGCGCCACGTCGAGCTTGACAAAGTCGGGCTCGAGCGCGGCGAAGCTCGTCAGGCCGGCGTAACCGGAACCCAGGTCATCTAACGCGATGCGATAGCGTTGCGCTCGCAGATACGCGATGGTCTCGCTGGCGTTGGGGACTTTGTCGAGTGAGGCCCTTTCGGTGATCTCGAGGACGGTGCGTGTCGAAAGCGTTCCGAGGGCGGTGTCCCAATCGAGTAGCTTTTCGTCCAGCAGATCACGGGGGTGCAAGTTCAGAAAGAGCATGGTGTCGTTTCCCTGGCCGACGAAAGGCAAGGGCGCGATTTCGCGCACGCGGCGACCAAGCTCTTCGAGCCTGCCGAGCGTTTCCGCGGCGGATAAAATGGCGCCGGGGTGCGGCAAAGCTTCGCTTTGGGTCCGCATGAGCGATTCGTACGCGAAGACCGAGCCATCGGCCGCGCGCACTATTGGTTGATACGCCATCCAAAGAGATTCCAGGGCGTAATCGAGCGCCACGTCAAGCCCGGCGAGATCGGCGGGACTGTAGCCGTGTCCACCTTGCAGCGCGACCGCCTCGCGTCTGATCTTGGAGATGCGGTGGGCGAAGGCCGCTTTTCTTACGGCGGATAAAAGCTCGTTCGATTCCGGCGGCTTGGTCAGATAGCGAAAGGCCCCCAGCTCGACGGCCTTTTTCGCCGTTTCGATCGACGGCATCCCGGTCAATAGAATGATCGGAACGTCAAAGTCAAAGCGACGGATCTGGCGCATCAGCTCGATGCCGTCTAGGCCCGGCATAATGATATCTGTGATAAGCAACGCGTGGCACCCTGCGCGCGCGGCCTTCAAGGCTTCGCGCGGGTCATCAAAAAGCTCCGGGGTGTAAGCGTCGGATTTGAGCTTGCGCGCGATCATACGTCCCATTTCAACGTCGTCGTCAACGATCATGATGCGCAGCGGCTCGTTTTGCTCTTCAAGCTTGCTTTTTGCTTTCATTGCCTTTGCCTTTGAGAAAAGCCGCCGTACTCGGCGGGGTCACTGGTATGCGGATGCGAAAAACCGCACCCTGAGGCTGGTTGTCGTCGACCCAGATCCTGCCGCCGTGCGCCTCCACCGCCAGCTTACAAAAAGCGAGGCCGAGCCCCTTGCTTATACGAGGGTCCACATCGGCTTCCCCGAGCATTCGCGCGTGAGGTTCGAAAATCTCGTTTTTTCTCTCCCTCGGCACTCTCGGTCCTCTGTCGTATACGTCGATCGCAACCTCGCCCTCCGAGCAGACGTCAAACTCGATCACGACTGCCGTGCCGCGCGGGGCGTGCCTTAGCGAATTGTCGAGCAAGTTTTCGAGCAAGCGCTGTATGAGATTCGGGTCAAACGGAACCTTGGGAAGCCCGGGCGCGGGCCTCACCTCGATGGTGCGGCCGGCTTTTTGCGCTACTCGTCCGATGGTCGCGGCCGCTGAATCTACCAGCTTTGCGAGATCGACCGAGGCGCGCCGCGGCTGCAGGCCCTTTTCTTCCAATTGGATGACGTCCAGGATATTGAGCACCATACGGTGCATGCTCTGCGCCGAGTCGGCGATGTCTCCTACCGCATCCGCCGCATCGCCGTTTCCCTGAATTTCCTCGATCAAGTAGTCGGCGTTGCCCGCGATGGCCGCGAGCGGGCTCTTAAGATCGTGTACGATCATCTGTACCAGACGTTCCTTAATCTGCTCGAGCTCTTGCTGGCGCGCCAGGCTTGCCTCGAGCTTGCGGTTCTTCGCCTCGAGCTGCAACTGAAGCCTGCGCAACGAAAGGTGCGCTTTTACCCGCGCGAGAACCTCATCCAATTGAAAAGGCTTGGTCACGTAGTCCACGCCGCCAGCGCCGAACGCTCGGACCTTGTCCGGGGTTTGGTTATATGCGCTGATAAAGATCACGGGGATCTCTTTGGTCGCGTCCGAGGCTTTAAGCCGTTGGCAGACCTCGTAACCGTTCATCTGCGGCATGTTGATATCGAGCAGGATCAAATCCGGCGGATCGTCCGACGCGGCCTGAAGCGCGGACTTTCCGCTGGAAACCGGACGCGTTTCGTATCCTTGGTTTTTGAGCATTACGGTCAACAGTTGTAGCGTTTCGACCGTGTCGTCGACGATCAAAATGTTTGCCTTGTCGGTCGTTTCGATGCTCATGGGTTTCCAGCTCTTTCGAGCGCTTCAAGCGACGCGTGTAGCCCCAATCTCAGAATTTCGAACTCTTTGGCATACGGCGCTTATTCGTCCTTGCAGATCTTCATTACCTGTCTCAACTCGGTTGACTTGTACGTGGGCGGTCAACCGGCACGGCGCGGATCGTCCGCTCGACCTGAACCGGTTTCGCCGGTCTGTTCAGAAGTACTAACGGCGGATGTCGCGCCGCCTTGTACATCAAGTCGCTATTCGGGTAACCGTTTCCAAGCGGCGTAGACGAGAGAGTTAGTCCGGCCGCTATTGCGTCGATCAAAGCTAATCGACGATACAACTCGCCCACGTCGTCGCCGTATGTACGATTCGGTACGCACGGCGTCGACTTGTTTGACCTCTGAACGCTTACGTGACAACGAACGCCCAGGGCGAAAAGACGGGAAAGTCCGGTATGCCTGGAAGGCGGAAGAGTGTAGACCTTGAGGGCGGCCGCGCTCAATCGCCTAACGATAGCGATAGTACCGGCCGAGGGCGTTTTGGGTTGCGTGGTAACGAAACATCGCTCCCACGCCCATGATCTCGAGGTCGGTGTTTAATACCTCCTTATGATGCATTACGCCCTCGCTCGGTATCGCCGCTATCTCCGTCGCTATCTGATGGACGCAGGTTTCTAGCTCGCCGGCGGGCACGGCCAAGCTTACAAGGCCTATCCTTTCCGCTTCTTTTCCGCTGATGGTGCGCCCGGTCAGCAGCAAATATCTCGCCCGCTTCGGCCCTAATGCTACCTGCCACAACGGCATGCTGCTGACCCCGCCCCAGCGCACCGCGGGATGGCCGAGCGAGGCATCCTCGGCGGCCACGCTGATATCGCATAAAAGCTGTAAATAACATCCCGCCGCCAAGGTCGCGCCGTGCACCTGTGCGATCGTGGGTTTGGGGCAATTCCAGATGCGCAGATAACGCGCCTCAACGAGGTTTTTGAGCAATCCTGTAGCTTGCTGCTGGGTCCATTCGAACGGTTCGTCCCCGGTACCGTGCAGATAGTAGCTCTGCTTCATGTCATATCCGGAACAAAAAGCCGGACCGTTGCCCTTGAGTACGACTACCTTGACGCCGGAATCCGCCTCTGCTTTTACGAAAGCGGCGTCGAGCTCATCGCTCAGCTCGCGATTAATGGCATTGCGTTTATCCGGTCGATTCAGCGCGATGGTACAGATACCGTTATTCACAGAAAACTCTACGGTCGCCACGGATCACCTCCTGGTTTGTTTAGAGCGAGTCGCTGCAGAATCCCGCTAACGCGTAAGACCGAGATGCTTGCCGACGGTCCACGAGATCCTCGCGCGGCCACCATAGCACCAGCGCCTCGACAGGGGAATTACCAAGCGTCCGCGGCGGTTCTAGGCACCGATCTAGGCCCCATTCCTTCTCAAATATAGGCTGCTCAATCTCCTTCGTCGTCGCGCGGCCGACCTGGTGACTCAAGTGATGCGACGGGAGGTTTTGAGGTCTGCTCTTGGTCGGTCCGCCGACTTTGACATTTATTCGAGAGGCGCGTATCCCTCAAAGGGCCGCAGGAGGACGTGTCATGAAGGAACGTACGAGATCGACCGCGGGCAGCGTTGCCGTGATAACGGCTCTGCTCGCGTTCTCGACTCCAATCGCCGCCCAACGCTCGCTCACGCTTGAGGAGGCGCTACAACACGCGCGCGTTCACAATCGGAATCTCGAGGCCGCTCGCGCGCGGCTCGACCAATCAACCGCGGATATCAGCCAAGCCTGGGGCGTGCTTCTTCCCCAGTTGTCGGCTCAAGGGAAATACACGCATAACTATAAAGACGTCGAGGTCGACCCGAGTCGTTTTATGCCTTCCGGGTCAAACCTTCCGCCGCCCTCGGGAGACCCCGTGTTTATCCAGAAGCGCGAGCAATTCAGCGCCGGGCTCACCGCGCTGGTGCCATTGGTCGTGCCGTCCGCCTATCCGGCGCTGTCGGCGGTACGGCGGGCGCACGGAGCGCGCGCCGCGGAATTGTCGCTGACCGAATCGACCGTACTTTTTTCAGTCGCCCAGAGCTACTTCGTCGCCGCCGGCGCCGACGAGATCTTGGTCGCGCGTAACAATGCTGTGACGGTGGCGAAACAGACGTTGTCGAATGCGCAAGTCCTGTACCAGGGCGGTAAAGCGACCAGCGTAGAGGTGATGCGAGCGCAGGTCGCGGTGGTTCGGGCGGAGCAGGCCGAGAGAGAGGCGCGAGATATCCAAGCGCGGGCGTATCGCGCGCTCTGTACGTTGATCGGCGCGCGAGAACCGGTACGCGCCGTCCCTTCAGAGGCGTTGCCGGAAAAAGCCTCGGCCCGAGAAAAGCTGATCGAGCAAGCGCTTCGCAAGCGTCCCGAATTCAGCCTTTATCAAGAGTCGATGGAAGCCGCCGACGCGAACGGCGATGCCGCCGCCTGGCGTTGGGCGCCGACTCTCTCGGCCTTCGGCAATCTTCAGGCCTTTAATTTTAAAGGTTTTTCGGGTGACAACTATTCGTGGGCGCTGGGCCTTCAACTCGATTGGATCATCTACGACGGTGGCGTTCGAGACGCGCAGAGCGAGCGGGCGTCGGCGCAGAAACGCGAATACGAAGCGAGGCTCTACGCCTTGAGCGACACGGTTTCAGACGAGATCGCCAACGCCCGAGAAGCGCTCGCGACCAAGCGTAGCGCGCTGCAATCGGCCATGCGCGCGGCCGAGCTTTCGCGTGAGACTCTGCGGCTGGTTCGTATACAATACGAGGGGGGCAAGGCGACGCAGCTCGATTTGCTTCAGGCTCAGGATTCGCTGGTCGCGGCGGAGGTCGCGGTTGCACAAGCGCGTTTTGCCTTGGCGCTCGCGGATATCGAGCTCAAAAAGGATGCCGGTCTCTTTCCCTCGAACGGGAGAAATCGGTGAGCCGGCGCTGCCAAATTTTCAGAGCGGTGATAACCGATTTTTTCCGGAGGTGGCGGTGTGAAGCGTGTTCTTAGAGTCATCATCCTGCTCGCGATCGCGCTTGTGGTCGCGCTTATCTTTCGAGTGAGGCACCTGCGCAGCGCTCGCAGCGGGCCGCCGGGAGGAACCGGCGTGATCGAGGGCGTCGACGTGAACGTTACCAGCCGTATTCCGACGCGGATTGTCAAGATAACCGTGGACGAAGGGGATATGGTCAAGGCCGGCGACATCGTGGTCGAGCTGGACTGCGTGGAGTACGAGGCGGCGCTCGCGGAGGCGACCGCTCGCTTGGCCGCCGCGGAAGCGAGCCTGCAAGCATCGAACGCGAGCGCAACCACGGCAACGCGTAACGCATCGGCCGCGTACGGCACGATCGATGTGGTCAACTCGCAGATAGCCGCGCTCGAAGCGCAGCAGCGGCTCGCGCGCCTGGAGCTTGAGCGCGCGGAGTCCTTCTACAAGCAAGGAGTAGCCACGTCGGCGATGGTTGACGACGCGCGCACGCGATACGACACGCTGGTAAATCAAATAGCGGCTCAACGGGCGAGCGCGGGCGCGACACGCGACCAGGCGGGAGCGCTGCGGTCAGCGGGCAACGCGGCCAAGGCTCAGGTGGCCGCCGCGCAAAGCAACCTGGAAGCCACGCGCGCGGCGATCGCTCGGGTGCAGACTCAGGTTCGCGAGTGTAGACTTTCCGCCCCGCGTTCTGGAATGGTCTCCTCGCGCAACTTCGAGCCGGGCGAGGCGGTGCAACCTGGAAGCGTGATCCTGACCGTGACCGATCTCTCCGAGGCGCGGACCCGATTCTACTTACCGAACGCGGACCTCGCGGCAGCCGCTCCCGGTCGAATGGTGAAGGTCGTGGCTGACGCCTATCCGAAGAAATCGTTTAAAGGGACTATCTACCACGTCTCTCCGCGCGCCGAGTTCACCCCCCGAAACGTACAGACGCGTGATGACCGGGAACGGCTGGTATACGCCGTCGAGGTGCGCATCCCGAATCCGAACATGCTTCTGCGTTCGGGCATGCCCGTCGAGGCGACGATCGAGGCGAGCGCGCGATGAGCGGGTCCCCCGCCCACATCGAGGTTGTCGGGCTTACGCGTTTATTCGGCGATAAGCTCGCGGTCGACGCGCTTTCGCTCAAGGTCAGCTCCGGAGAGATCTACGGCCTGGTCGGACCGGACGGCGCGGGAAAGACCACCACGTTGAGGATGCTCGTCGGTCTGCTCAAACCCACCCGAGGAAACGCGCGGTTGCTCGGCGTCGAGCCACTCGGCGGCGACTTCAGCGTGCGCGAGGCGCTCGGCTATATGCCTCAACAGTACAGCCTTTACGGAGACTTAACGGTTGACGAGAACCTGGCCTTTTTTAGCGAGATGTTTTGTCTGGGTCGCGACGCCTATAGAAATCGCCGCGAGCGGCTGTTGGCCCTTACCCGCCTTGAGGCCTTTGGATCGCGACGAGCCGACGCGCTATCGGGCGGTATGTATAAGAAGCTCGCGCTCGCCTGCGCCCTGCTACACGAGCC
Source organism: Deltaproteobacteria bacterium (assembly GCA_016929805.1). Taxonomy (GTDB): domain Bacteria; phylum Myxococcota_A; class Polyangia; order Polyangiales; family JAFGIB01; genus JAFGIB01. The sequence goes on from JAFGIB010000143.1 coordinate 7,227, forward strand.
GAAGGTTTTGGTGCTCGATGAGCCGACCAATGGCGTCGATCCCGTGAGCCGGCGCGAGTTCTGGGACCTGCTGCACGACTTTCTCTCCGAGGGGATGGCCATCATACTGGCGACTCCCTATATGGACGAGGCGGCTCGCTGCCATCGCGCCGGGTTGCTGTATGAGGGACGCCTGCTCGAGGAGGGCAGGCCGAGCGAAATGCTCGGTGCGTTTCGCCACCCGGTCCTTCGGGTGCAGGGGGAGCGCAAGCGGATCGTCGAATTGATCGAAAACAACGCTGATGTGCTCGCTTTTACGCCCGCGGGCGCGGTTCTGCGCGTCGTCGCCCGCGAGGGTCGGGAGGCGTCGGTGCGGTTGCAGCTCGAGCGCGCGGGCGCGCAAGCGGTCAAAACCGAGCCGACCTTTGAGGATCTCTTTCTCGCCCGGGTTCATGAGCTAAGCGAGGGAGAGTGGGAGGAGCGAGCGTGAGCGCGGCGATTCGGGTGAACAACCTCACACGCAGGTTCGGCGATTTTGTAGCGGTCCGGGAGGTCTCGTTCGCCGTCGATCGAGGCGAGATCTTCGGCTATCTCGGCGCGAACGGCGCGGGCAAATCGACCACCATCCGCATTCTCTGCGGGCTACTCGCGGCGTCCGCGGGCGAGGCGAGCGTCGCGGGCGTCGACGTGATCAAGCAGCCCGACGAGGTCCGGCGGGTTATCGGCTATATGTCTCAAAAATTTTCGCTTTATCTCGACCTAACCGTAAGCGAGAATCTCGAGTTTTTCGCGGGAGCCTACGGGCTGAGCGGACGGACGTTCCGCGCGAGACGCGACGAGGTTTTACAGCAACTCGACCTAACCTCGCAGGGCGATGAGCTCACCGGCCTGCTTCCCGGGGGAATCCGGCAAAGGCTCGCGCTCGCGTGCGCCGTGTTACACCGGCCGCAAGTCGTTTTTCTGGACGAGCCGACCGCCGGGGTTGCGCCCGAGGCGCGCCGCCGGTTTTGGCGGCTGATTCGGGACCTGGCGGATAGCGGCACCACGGTTTTTGTGACCACCCATTACCTCGACGAGGCAGAGTACTGCGATCGCGTCGGATTGATGGTCGCGGGCGCCTTGTCCGCTTTGGATACCCCCTCGGGGCTCAAGCGGCGGTTCGTGCCCGGGAGGATGCTCGAGGTGCTCGGCGCGAGCGCTGAAGATATACGCGGGGCGGTACCGGAACATCGGATCGTGAGCATCGAGCCCTTTGGCGCGGCTCTTCACGCGCACGTAAAAGAAGAGGGCCCGCGGGCGCAGGAGCTACTCGCGGCATTACAAAATAGCGGTTTAAAGGGCGTGAGCGTCATCGACGCGGAAGTGACGCTGGAGGATGTTTTTTTAAGAGTTGTACAACAGGATTCCGGACAGAGCCGAGAGCAACAGTCTCAAGGAGGAGCGCGATGATACGCTATCTTCGACGTATGCGCGCCATCGCCTATAAGGAGCTCATCCATATGGCGCGAGACATGCGCGTTGTTTATATGGCGCTCGGATTGCCCGTGGTCATGCTGGTGCTCTTCGGCTACGCGGTCTCCATGGACATCGATCACGTGTCGTTGGCGGTGGTCGACCAGGATGCGACGCGGGCCTCGCGTCGATTGATCGAGGCATTTGTCGCCGGCGGTTCGTTCGTTCATAAAATAAACCTCAGGTCCGTCGAGCAGGCTCAGCCGCTGTTACGCGCCGGAAAGGTCAAGGCGGTGTTGGTCATTCCCAAGAAATATCAACGCGACCGGGCGCGCGGGCTTGATGTCGGCTCTCAGCTCTTGTTGGACGGCAGCGACGGCGCGGTTGCTTCGATCGTCATGGGCAACGCCATGCGCATCGTCCATTCTTTGCCTTTCGCCGAGCGGGTCAACCTCAAGGCCTCGCTCTCTCAAGGCCCGCCGATTCGCAGCCGCTTCAATCCGGCGATGCTCTCGGCCTATAACATCGTTCCGGGGGTCATCGTGATGATCCTCGGTATGGTTTCGACCGTGCTCACCGCGCTTACCGTCGCGCGCGAGTGGGAGCGCGGCAACATGGAACAACTGTTCGCCACGCCGGTGCGTCGCGGCCAAATCATTCTGGGCAAGCTCATCCCCTATGCCGTGCTCGGCTTCGTGCAAACGTTGTTGGTGCTGACGCTCGGCTCGTACATGTTCGACGTTCCGATCGTCGGCTCTCTGATGCTGTTATTCGGGGCCTCTCTGCTCTTTCTCATCGCTTCGCTCGCCGTCGGCCTTTTTGTCAGCGTGGCGACCAAATCGCAGATACTCTCGATTCTGTTCGCGGCCTTGCTCGGCATCCTGCCCGCCTTGATTCTCTCGGGGTTTATCTTTCCCATCGCCAACATGCCGGAGTGGTTACAGGTCTTAACCATGTTCTTTCCCGCGCGTTATTATCTCTTGGTGCTGCGGGGCGTTCTGCTCAAGGGCAACGGGCTTCAGATCCTCGCGCCACAGCTACTCGCGTTGACCGGGTTCGCGGTCGCGGTGCTCGCGCTTGCTGTGGCGAAATTCCGCAGGCGGCTTGATTGAGTCTTTTCGATGTTATTTGCGCTATTCAACATGGTGAGAAAGGAGATGAGGCAGATACTGCGCGATCGGCGCGTGGTCGGCATGTTGATCGTCGCTCCGATTCTTCAGCTCGTGGTTTTCGGCTATGCCATCAACATGGATGTCGACCGGATTTCAACCGTGGTATGCGATCAGGACCGAACCGAGCAGAGTAGAAGCCTGACACGGCAATTTTTGGCCGGGAGAACCTTTCGTTTTCAAGATCAGGTGCTTGAGCCCGAGGCGGCCGAGTCGGCGCTTGAATCCGGCGACGCCGCGGTCGCGTTGATCATCCCGCGCGGTTTTGCCTTACGCCTCGCCCGACGGGACGACCCGCAAGTTCAGGTGCTGCTCAACGGTACAGACTCGACGCGCGCCCAGGTGGCCGCCAACGTCGCTAGCCAGCTTTTGGTGATGGCGGGGATCGGCGCCGAGCGTCCGGTCGCGCCGGGGCGGACGCCGAGCCCGCCGCTTACTCCCCGTATCCTTTACAACCCGACCCTGGCCACCGACATCTACATGATTCCCGGCATCCTGGCCGCGCTCTTGATCGTGGTCACCGCGATCATCGCGGCCATGGGGCTCGCGCGCGAGCGCGAGGCGGGCACGTTGGAGCAGGTCTTGGTGACCCCGATCCGCCCGTCGGTGCTCCTCGTGGGTAAGTGCGCGCCTTACGTCTTGTTCGGGTTCATCGACATCATGGCGATCCTGCTGATCGGTTCTCTGGTCTTCGAGATGCCGATGCGCGGCTCGCTGGCGGTGGTCGCGCTGGGCTCGTTCCTCTATCTGTTTTCGACTCTCGGGGTGGGCATTGTGCTAGCCACCGTAAGCACGACGCAGCAGCAGACTATGCTCGGCGCCTTTTCCTTCATGCTGCCCGCGATGCTGCTTTCCGGCTTTGTCTCGCCCATCGAAACCATGCCCCAATGGCTGCAGTGGATCACCCTGCTCAACCCCTTGCGCCACTTCATCGAGATAGCCCGCGCCTGTTTTCTCAAGGGAGCGGGCCTGGGCGACGTCACCCCGCAGCTCCTCAACCTCGGCATTCTCGGCGTCGGGCTTTTAAGCTTCGCGGTCTTTCGGTTCAACAAGCGGATAGCGTAGCCGGCGCTAGCGAACGCCCGCGAGCATCGCGTTAAGCTCGCTTTCGCTGATTACCTTCGTACCGTGTTTTTTCGCGGTATTGAGCTTTGAGGCGCCGACCTTTTCGCCCGCTACGAGATAGGTCGTACCCTTTTTAACCCGGTCGTGCACTTGTCCCGCGGCCCGGCTGATGTCTCCCTCGATTTCCCGGCGCGGCCTGCTCAATACCCCCGTGATGCAAAAGGACAAACCTTGTAGCGGTCCCATTCCGACCGTCGGCGAGGGGTCGACGTCCACCGTCCTCACGCCCAGCTCGACGAGCTTCTCGAGCACCCGACGTTGCTTTGGGTCCGCGAGAAATCCCGCGATGCTCTCGGCGATTTTCGGCCCGATGCCGTGCATCTCCGCGAGCGCTTCTCGCAGCTCATCGTCAGGCACCTTCAGCAATCGATCCAGCGACCTGTACTTCTTAGCCACTATTCCCGCCGCGACCGCGCCCACCAGAGGGATTCCCAAGGCGGTCAGAAGCTGTTGAAACGAACGCTCGCCGCGCGCCTGTTCTATCGCCGTTATCAGATTGTCGACGCTTTTCTCTCCCATTCGTTCCAGCTCGAGAAGCTCGGAGCGTTTATCGGGTAACAGAAAAACGTCGGCGATATCGCGAATAAACCCATGATCCACCAATTGCTCGACCAACGCCCGGCCGAGATGGTCGATATCCATGGCCGAGCGGTGAGCAAAATAGCGAATCGCGGCCTTGAGCCGACCCGGACACGCCGGGTTGGGACAGCGCAACGCGACCTCGTTTTTTGAACGTTCCACCCGGCTGCCGCAGGCGGGACACCGGGCGGGCGGCTTCCACGGCTCTCGGTGGGCGACATCGACCACCTTGACGACTTGGGGAATGATCTCGCCCGCCTTTTCGATGGTTACCCGATCGCCGATGCCGAGTTGTAGCTCGTTGACGTAATCGATGTTGTGTAGCGACGCGCGGCTGACCGTGGTCCCGCTGAGAAAGACCGGCGTCGTGATCGCGACCGGCGTCAGCGCGCCGGTGCGACCGACGTCGCAGTCGATTTCGAGAATTTCGGTCGTGGCTTGCTCGGCCGCGTATTTGAAAGCGATGGCCCAACGGGGAAAGCGCGCTGTATATCCCAGGATCTCGCGATGATTCAGCTCGTCGACCTTGACCACCACGCCGTCGGTTTCATAGGGCAGGTCGCGTTTTCTTTCGCGAAAGGCATCGATGTAGCGAAACAGCGCGTCGAGATCGCGGCATACTTCGTGTAATCCGTGGGTCGGAAGCCCGAGCTTTTCGATGGCATCGAGCATCGCGGAATGGGTACCGTAGTATGTCTCTACTAAATCATATAGGTATACGCGCAGCGGTCGGGCCGCCGCGAGTCGCGGATCCATCAACCTGAGAGAGCCCGAGGCGGCGTTGCGCGGATTCGCGAAAGGCTCCTCGCCTTGCGCGCTTCGCTCTTGATTGATCGCTTGTAGGTCGCGGCTGAGGATCACGACCTCGCCGCGCAGCGTCAGAGGCCTCGATTCGTCGATTGTGAGCGGCAGCGAGCGAATCGTGCGAATGTTTTCCGTCACATCCTCGCCGACCCGGCCGTCGCCGCGGGTAATCCCGCGATACAAGACCGAATTTTGGTAGATGATCTCGACGCTCGCACCGTCCAGCTTGGGCTCGGCCACGTATTGAAAGCGCGCTTTTTGCGGTAAGCCGTCTCGAACCCGGCGATCGAATTCGGCCAGCTCTTCCTGGCTGTAGGTGTTATCCAGGGAAAACATCGGCTTACCGTGCTCGGCCTTGACCGCGCCTTGGCGCGGTTGCTCGCCCACGCGCTGAGTGGGCGAGGCCGGGGTGATGAGCTCGGGGTGGTCTCGCTCGAGCGACTTAAGCTCTTGAAACAGAGCGTCGTACTGCCGGTCGCTGATCCTGGGCTTGTCCAGAACGTAGTAAAGA
>JAFGIB010000144.1 GCA_016929805.1 Deltaproteobacteria bacterium
AAAACGTCGAGCGGAAACGCGAAAAAAGCGATGAAATAAGGGCGCGCGGAACTTTTTTTGGACCCGAGCTTTGTGCACCCTAAGTGACGTCCAAAAAAAAGTGAGCACGCCCTTAGTTCGCGCTATTTTTCGCGAGCGATAGCGGTCTACGCCGACGGATTTTTTGCAACGTTAAGGTTTATTAAGTGAACGGATTCGTGGAACCAAATCGCGCGAAATCCGCCGGTAGCTTTATACTTTTCAAATTACGGCGTACCAATCGCACATACCTTATAGCTCGTTAGGCGTCGAGCGAATCCACCGTCTATTTGCCAATCGAATGGTAACTTTATAAAAATGTATTATCGAAATACTATGACAAAAGCGTTTCTCAATCGGCGAGGCGTTGTCGTTTTAGCACTATCATTGAGCTTCTTCGGCTGCGCGGAAAACGATTTTTATGGGGAAGAGGTCGAGGCCGATTGTGGCCGATTGATCGACGGGCCTTGCGATATACGAAAGCTCGGATGTCAACGCGACCTGTTTCAGCTTGTGATGTGCGCGCGCGGAGCGGGCTCGGGTGTTTTTCCGCAGGTCGAGACCATCGATAGCGATGAGTTTGTAAAAGTGCTTTTAGAGCCGTCCGAATCGGATCAAGACGATTCGATAGAGGCGAAAGCCTGGACAAAAGCCTTTCAACTGTTAGGGCTGCTCCCTGAAGAGGTAAGCCTAAGCGATGCGACGTCCGAGGAGTTGGCGGAAGAAGTCGCGGGTTTTTATCTGACCGACTCACGAAGTCTGTTCGTGATCGATTTTGGCGAACCGATGAACTCGCGCGATATGAATCTCACGATGATGCACGAGATGGTTCACGCGCTGCAAGACCAAACGGTGGGATTGGATGCTTTCGAAGCGGATTTCGTGACCTCCACCGACACGGCTTTCGCCGTTCGGGCGCTGATTGAGGGCGAAGCGACCCATTTCATGTTGGTCGCGCTGTCGCTGATGGACCGAAGAGACCCGAGGGATCTCAATTGGAAAAGGTATTACGACTCGCTTTTGGATTTACTAAATGAAGAGATTCAAACATCGAAGGCGCCCTTTGCCAGCGCTTTTTCGATGCTTCCCTACGCGCTCGGCGGTCGGTACGTCACGGACGCCTGGCTGGCCGGCGGAAGCAGCGAGGTCGAATCCTTGTTCGAACGACCGATAACGACGGCGGTTCAATGGATGCTCGACTACGAGAGTGCGCCGATCGCTCTTGAATCGCTCGCTTGCGCGTTGCCGCGCGCGCCGCAGGGGGTCGAAGCGCTCGGCTCTGACAGGTTGGGAGCCGTGGCGATTTACGCGTTGATGTTACAGAATGAATTCGCGACGGAGTCGGCCTGGGAGCTGGCGAAAAAGTGGCGCGGAGGCGAGATCGCGGTCTACGCGGCCGAAAAGGACGAGCAAGCGCCCACCTTGGTCGCCTGGAGAACGGCGTGGGAGAACGAAGACGACGCGTCTCGGCTAGCCGAAGGGTTGCGAGATAACGATTTTATCACATCTAAGAGAGCTCTACAAAGGCGAGAGAAAGAGGTTCTGATAACCGCCGCCGATCAACCTGATGCGCTTCAAACTTGGATGGAAGACAGCGAGTGCATTCGCCCTGAGGAAGACCAAAAGGCCGATCAGCCGAACGCGTTGATCAGAGCGATCTTGCCGCGCGTTTTTGCGCGAACGATTCGCTCGAGCGAATAGCTCACGATCACAACCGTTGCGCCTCGTCGCCGCGATGGCGGTGAAAACAGCAAGATTTCGCCGGCTTCGCGCTCGCTTTCTGTCTCGCTGCTGGTAAGCGTTCAGGGGGGCAAACAAGTCGGCGGCCAATTCGCCTGTAAAACCGAGCGCGCCCGCAGGGCCGGCGAGGATGGTCCTTCCTGAACGGTTACCGCTGCTGGATTACGTTATGTAGTTTTGCCTTGGTTTTTCGCTCGAACCTTTCGCTTTCGGCTTCAGGGGCGTACGAAATCGCAAGAGCGGTCGCGACAAAAGCGAGTGGACGTCGCGGAAGAGAGAAGCGATTTGCTCGACCTGGGCTAAAATACGAAAAAATGTCGACCCTATCAGCCGTGATCGTTTCTACTGAGACCGCGATAGAGCGACGCGAGCTACTCGGCTTACCCGTGGCTGTTCGCGCGATATTTTCCGCGTTGGACGCCGGGTACGAGACGATCGAGGTTCTGGGAAATGGGGCGCAAGAGCTGATTGAGCTCGCGGCGCGGTCGGGCATCACCACGTTCACGCCACCTCAAATCCCTCGGCAAGGCGACTATCTCATCGTTCGAGCCGACGCGCTCATCGCTTCTACCTTGTTGACCTCGCTCGAGCCGGGAGATGCGATTTGCAGCGAAGACGGAACCCGCGTTGCGGGTCGCATCTGTCTCGCCCCGGGGGACGATCCGCTCGGGGTGTTACAAAACGCGCGTCCAAAACCCTGGACCCGCGATCGTTACCGCTTCGCTATCCATCTATCGGACGAGAGGGCCTACAACGCGGCCGAACGTTTGCTGCTCGCGTCCATGGTCAAACCGAGCGACGGGCCGGTATCGCGCCACTTCAACCGGCGTATTTCACTCACCCTGACCCGGCTGCTGGTACGGTTAGGGGTAACGCCCAATCAGGTTACCGTCATCGTAGCCCTTCTCGGCCTCGCCGCCGCGTGGTTGGCAACCTATCCGACTTGGTTGTACCAGCTCGCGGGCGCCGCGTTCTTTCAGCTACATTCGATCATCGACGGTTGCGACGGAGAGATCGCTCGACTGACCCGGCGTTTCGGCAAGTACGGGAGCTTTATCGACTCGGCGGTGGACGACCTGTCCAACGTTGGTTTTTTTGTCGCTCTCTCCATCGGCGTAGCGCGAGCCCTGGACGTGAGCTGGCCGCTGGTGACGGCCGGTGTGACCGTTTTCGGCTACGCGGGTACGGCGGCGATCCAATATTGGTTTGTCAACCGAGCCACCGGCCGGGGTGATAAAACCCGTTTTTGGGAGTCAGAGCAGAGAGCTTTGTCAAGGCTGACCGGTGTGCTCAATAGCCTTTTAAGGCGCGACGTATTCGTCGCGCTGATTCTGTTCGCCGTGACCGTAGGACTCGGGCCTATCGCCGTGGCTGTTTTTCCGCTGGCCGCGGTGGGGGCGCTGGCCGCCAGCATTCTTCAAGTGAAACGAGGCCGATAGCGATCCGTCACGCCGACATCCGCCATCCCGCCGTTTTCTAGCGCTAAGTAGTCGAAAAGCACGGGGGGTCGCTACGGTACGGTTTTCGCAATAGCGCCGCCACTCAAGGCTTTGCTCATTTCGGGCATGGCGTTAACAGGAGGAACCTCAATGAAGAGTCTAAAACTGTTTTATCTATTTTTATTAGCAGCAGGCGGTATGGCCGCTTGTAGCGGCGCCGCGGATGCCGGTCCGGAGATCTCTGAGAACGGTGCGCTGCGCGTAGCCCTCGAGTACCAGAGCGAAACGGGCGCGACTTATTACCTGAGAGAAGCTCGTTTGACCGTCTTCGGCCAGCAGCAGACTACCATAGAAGTCGGCGATGAAGCGCTCATGCGATGTCCTCTGGACCCCGGCGACTATACGCTTCAGTTGGAACCCGGCTGGTGGGTTGAGCGAGAAGAACAGGGGGAGTTTCAAAGAATCGAGGCTGAATTGCTGAGTCCTAATCCCGCTTCGATCAACATCGTCTCCGGCGAAGAGACCGATTTTACGCTTCGGTTTTTGGTCGCGGGAGAGCCGATCGCATTTGAGCCCGGAGAGTTGGTGATTCGCATGGAAGTCGAGGTGGCCGACGGCGGGCTGCAGCTCGCGGACGCGACGAACTCCGCTCAGCACCTGGTGATCAACGAGGTGGACTATGAGCAACCAGGCACGGACAATTCCGAGTTTGTAGAGATTTTCAATCCCACGGGCTCAGCGGTACCCACCGACGGGCTGGTTCTGGAGCTGATCAACGGCGCCGACGGTAAGGCTCAGGTTTACGCGCGCGCCGAGCTTGCCGCCGCCGGCGAGGCTATCCCGGCCTTTGGTTATCTCGTGGTCGCGAGTGAAACGGTCAGCCAAATGCTGTCCGAAGAGGTTTTATTTCTCTTATTACCCAAGTCGATTCAAAACGGAAATCCCGATGGGCTGCGCCTGATGGACAACGACACCGTTCTCGATAGCGTTTCCTACGGCGGTATTATCGAAGGCGTTACCGAGGGCGACAGCGCGCCGATCGACAAAGCCGAGGAATCGATCGCGCGCTGCCACAACGGAATGGATAGCGACGATAATGCGCTCGATTTTCGTTCCGCTCTACCCGCTACTCCAGGAGCCGAGAATAGCTGCGGTTACGAACCTTAGGGCTCGCGCAGAAATAATTTTACATTTTTTCGCCCAGATTGGGACGGAGTGTCTTATTTCCGATTGAGCGAAACCGCAGAAATATTCGGGGTATTTTGAGGATTTCGCGATTGAGGAAATGTGACAATCCGCCCAATATGGGATGAAAAAAGTGAAGCCATTTTTTCGCGTTTCCGCTCGACGTTCTTTGCGACGTTAAGCTTCAGAGAAATAGTAGACCCGACGTTATATATAATGGGGGTCAATCAGGCGTGTCTGCGAATTCAAATAAGCGAGATCATTCTACTACAGAAGTAATCGCGAATCGGTATCAGGTACAAAAGAAACTCGGGCAAGGAGGGATGGCCGCGGTTTACGCGGTACTCGATAGCGCGACAGGCAAAACGGTAGCGCTCAAGCAACTTGTAGCTAAAAGTAACACATCGGCGTTCGAGCGTATCAAAAGTCTATTCGAATACGAATTTTACACCATCTCTCAAATGGTCCACCCGCGAATTATCGAGGTATACGATTATGGTATAGAAGACGACATGCCGTACTATACCATGGAGCTGTTAGAAGGCGGGGACCTTCAGACGCTCGCGCCGGTGCCCTGGACGCGCGCATGTTCTCTGATGATCGACGTCTGTTCGGCCCTCGGGTTGATCCATTCGCGCAGGCACGTTCACCGGGATTTGAGCCCGCGCAACGTGCGCTGCACTCGAGACGGAAAGGCGAAACTCATAGACTTCGGCGCCATGGTCCCGATGGGTCTGAACAAGCAAATCGTGGGCACCCCGACATATACCGCTCCGGAGGTGATCATGCTACAGCCTTTGGACGCGAGAACCGATCTATACTCCTTGGGAGCGACGTTTTATTACGGATTAACGGGGAGGAATGCATATCCAAGCAAGACTTTTTCCAAGCTTCACGAGGTCATGAGCAACAAGCCCGCGCCGCCGTCGTCTCTGGTAGAAGAGATTCCTAAAGAGCTGGACCATTTGGTCATGTCTATGCTCTCTCTTGACCCTATCGCGCGTCCGATCAATACGGCGGAGGTAATTGAGAAGATCAGCGCAATTGCGGGATTGCAGGTCGACGATCGTCTGATCGTTTCGCAAGCCTATTTATTGACGCCGACGCTTGCAGGGCGAGAGGTACACCTCGCGCGAGTTCGTTCGCGATTGAAGCGCGCGCGCCGCGGTCAGGGAGGCGCGATCATTATTGAGGGAGAGTCCGGCGTAGGTCGCTCACGTTTTCTAGACACCTGCGTGTTGCAGGGCAAGCTTTCAGCGTTCACGATATTAAGAGCGGATGCCTCGGATTCGCGCGCGGGTGGTTGGGGTGTGGTGAAGGCTATCGCGGCGCAGCTAATTGAGGCATTACCCCCGATTGCAGTGGATGCCGCCGAGCCACACATCTCGGTCCTGGGGCCGATCGTACCGGAGTTGCTCGAAAAGAAGCGAAATAGTGGCGTTCTGCGCGTCGCTTTTCAAGGCGAAGCACGAGAAGCTTCAGTGGACAGAAGTGCCGACTTTGAAAAAGTGCCGCGCCCGCGAATTGCGGACGATTCAAAACCGTTGGACGCGCCCAGGAGCGAACGTGTAGCAAATGTTTCGGAAGAGCCGCAAGAGCTACGAATCAAGATACACGCAGCGTTACAAGATTGGATATTGAAGGTTAGTAGCCGGCATTGCCTCATGCTTGCAATCGACGATATCGAGAGTATTGACGAACCTTCGGCGGCGTTTATCGCGTTACTGTCTCGCGAGATAGCAGGCGAGAAGATATTCATCGCGGCCACGGTGAAGTCGCATGTTCGAGAGACTTCGAAGACCGCGATCAAGATGCTAACTGAGAGGTCTTACCGCATAAAAATCGCGAATTTGACCAGCGAACAAACGGAAAGACTGCTCGGTTCCGTGTTCTCACGGGTGCCGAACATCAAGTTATTGGCGGATCGATTACACACGATTTCTCAAGGAAATCCCCGCGTGGTGATGCAACTGGCCCAACACCTGGTGGACAAGGGACATATCTACTACGGCTACGGGGCCTGGACGATTCCGAGCAGCATAGATTCGGAGGATCTACCCAGTAGTATCCGCGAGGCGCTCGAAGCTCGCTTGGGGAAGCTAAGCGCGGACGCCTTACAACTCGCGCGTACCCTGGCGCTCAGTCCGGAGCAGAGTTACAGCCTTGAAGAATGCGGCTTTCTCACCCGTCACCGTGATACCGCGCGGCTTGTTCAGGAACTAGGAGAGCTAATTGCATCAGAAATCCTGATGAGCGACGGCAAGCGCTACTCGTTTAGCAGAGAGGCATGGGTTGCGCCGTTGCTTGACACACTAGACACGGGGCAGCGCCAGGAACTACATTTGAGGGTCGCGGAGATGTTCATCAAGCGCGAAAACGAGCCCTTTCGCGCCGCCCACCACCTGTTAAAAGCCGGTCAACACGAGCGCGCCTTGGACGCGTGGATAGAGTTCTCACAAGCGTCAAAGGAGCTGACCGACCAAAATCCCCGGGCCTACGCCGAGCTACTCGAATCTCTGCCGAGCGATTGGTATGAAAGCTATGAGGAGGCTGTTGTCCTCGCTAAAAAGAGCGGCCGCACCGCTAAACAAATCTACATACTACAAAGCCGTCTTATCGGAATAATTCCCTTCGCGGTCGCACAATACGGCGAGCCTATCATCGAATTCACCGATCGGCTCGCTCAGTACAGTGGACTAAAGTTTTACCACGAGCTTGACGAGTCGCTGCCGGATACCGAGCGGTTGACACACGCGTTGGCGCTCGCTCAGCAGCGGTATGATTCGACTCCTGAAGCGGAGCGCGTGCTCAGCCCGCTCGACGCCGTCCGCGAGCTCGCGCGCACCCTTGTTGCCGCTCTGGGGGTTACGGCCACTTCCTACGATTACGAATTTTGGCAATCGCTTCCGTCGCTAGAACCGTTAAAGCCTCTTTCGCCTGTTTTCGGCGTGATAGCGCGGCTCCATCAAGCGATCGGTGATCGTATCACAAGTCGCGATCCGGATGCGCTTACGAAATACCGAGAGATATTAGATCGATTAACTCAACCCGATCACGCGGGTTTCGAAAAGACCTATTACAAACAGACGCTTTTCGGGGTAAAGCGCGGCGCCGGAATGCTCGAGGCCACGCTCGGTATCGACTCGGCCCTACAATCGGCTTCAGAGATCGAAGCGCATCCCGCGCATCGGCTCAACGCCTTGTATATAAGGGCGTCGTATTACCTCTGGAAGGGAGATGGGATCGGTACGGAAGAATGCAAACAGCGTATCGAGCTTTTACAGACTCAGCACAACCCTTATCAGTTGTATAGAGGTTCTCATTTGGCGCGCTGGGCCGCGGCCTACGCGTTGGCCGATGATCTATGGGGTCTAAAACAGAATCTCAACGATATCGATCGAATGGCGCGGCGGTTCCAAAGCTGGATTGCCACGCGGAACTACGCGCGAGGTGAATACCAGAGAATTCGCGGCGACTATACCGGTTCTCTCGCTTTACTTCAGAAGGCGCTGGGACAATCGGCTCCGGGTCGCCATCAGAGCTGGGCGGATATCGCGGGCGCGATTGTGAGAACCCTACTCGCACTCGGTAGGGCAGAAGAAGCCCGGACGGCGGGTCGCGAATTTTTAGCTGAAGCCGAGCGTGAAGGACTCGGTCCGGCGTGTAACTTCGTAAGGATGCCGCTGGCGATTGCGGAGATCAAGCTCGGTGACGCCGCGAGAGCGGTCGAGTTGAGTGACGCCGCGATCGAAGGCTTTAAAGAAATCGCCGCGTCCGGGCTAAACGTCGGGTTGGCCTACGAAACACGGGCGCGCGTGGCGGTACTAATGAACGACTATAATTCGTATAATAGCTATGCCGAGTTATGCGCGCAGCAATTCGGAACCGGACGCAACGCAGCGCTCAGCGCGAAGTACGAAAAGCTGGTCTACGAGGCTCGGCGCGTTAAGCAGACAACCGTTGAAGATATAATCGTCACCGAGGATGCAAGCGTGGTCAGTAAGAAAGATACGTTGCTCGTGGACCGGCGAATGGGGCCCGGGCAGCGAGCCAAGTACGTTTTGGAGATGTTGATCGTGCAAAGCGGAGCGTTGGAGGGTTTTTTATATTTAATGAAAAAGGAAGGACCGGTATTGTCGGCTCAAAGCGGCGATCGATCGCCGCCCTATGATATCGAACAAAAGGTACAAGAGCTTATAGAAGCCGAGATACAATGCGAAGATAGTAACACCAAGACTGAAGATTCAACTATAGACGGCTCGTTGTCTCCGGAGCAATGGACCAGCGCGTTGGGCGAAACCTATCGTCCTATCTTACTCGGGCATTATACCGAAGAAGGCTTCGCGATCACCGGTATGCTGGTACTTCGTTTCGATACTAATCGGGATTTTACCTTACCTGCGGAAACCGTCGTTGCCACCAGCAAGGCGTTCTTTAGAAACGGAGACGTCGTTCGGGTGTTTGCCTCGAGTTGGTCGGATCGCTCGAATACTCACGAGTAACGGTTCTAAAGTGCTCGAGTTACCCTTGTAACGGGCTGCAATCAGATCGGTTCGCGCTCGCGAGATAAAACGGGGGCGAGAAATCTCCCCCCTGTTCAAGAAAAATCTGGGGCGAGGAGGAAAAAGACCTCGTCTGCCGCCGCGTCGTCGTACGTGAAAAAACAGAGCGAGGGAATCAACGCAAACGTATCAGCGATCGAAACGCTGAACTCAATCCGCGAATTGCCCTTCGCCAAGAGACCCGAATGCCGGACAAGCGCCTCTTTATAACGCAACAAATCAGCGCGACGGCTACCCCGAAAGCGCGCTGCGGGCGTTGGCCGGCAGTGCTTTTTCCTGTGCTTTCTCACGGCTGCGGACCGCGGTCGGATGAACCGAACGCAACCGCTTCCGTCGAGCCACTGGAAGACGTGAGTACTCATCGCATCAGACGGATCAGCCCATGGTTAGCGGTTTCACTCGTTTCATCAACGCGCGACCAGGGCAAAAAACAACGCGGCGTCACGTGTCGCGATTATCGGACTATCGCGAGCCGGTTTTGGCTTACTCGGAGGTATCACAATGAAATGTCGGCAAGGTGTTTTACGACTTGTCGTGTGGTCGGTCGGCGTTTGGCTATCGCTGACGGCATGCGGGACTCATAGCAAGCCGGCGTCCAGCAACGCGGGCAGTTTGGGTTTTAGCGGTACTTTTGCTTCGGCCGGCAACGCGGGTTCAGGCGGTACCAGTCGTTCGGTCGACGAGCCGGGACCGAGCGGAACGGGCGGTTCGGGCGGCAGCGCTGGCTCAAGCGGAACGCTCGGCTCGGCCGGTAGCGCGGATTCGAGCGGACCTTTCGGCTTGGATGGCAACGCGAACTCGGGCGTTTCCGACGGCTCATCGGGCACGTCCGGCGGCGACGCACCCGTGGCATCGTGCAACGATGTGACGCCCTGCGGAGGCGAGGTGCTCGGTACCTGGAGTGCGGCTGAATCGTGTCTGAAGATGACCGGTGAAATAAACATGGGCAGTTTGGGTCTCGGTTGTGCGTCAGGGTCGATCACGGGGACCCTCCAAGTCACTGGAACGTGGACCCTCCACTCCGACGGGACGTATTTGGACGAAACAACCACGTCCGGTAACGTTCAGCTCGAGTTGCCGGCCGAGTGCCTGACTGCGACGGGAACCATCACCACCTGCGATCGATTATCTGGACGTTTCCAAGCTTTAGGTTACGCATCGACCAATTGCATAGACGCCGCGAACGGCGGATGCACGTGCTCGGCCACGGTTCAACAGAGCGGCGGGATCGGAGTGGTATCCGAAAGTCTGTCGGCGAGCGGTACATACACAACCGGTGGCAATAAAGTCACTATCTCGGACGGCATTTCGTTTTCGTACTGCGTCGACGAAAACACGATGACCGTGACCCCGCGGCCCACGACTCCGACCACTACCGGTGCAATCGTGTTCCTGAAGGAAGGTAGCTCGGATTCGGGCGGAACGGGTGGCACAGGCGGCGCGGGCGGTACAGGCGGTTCCGCCGGTTCGACGGCCAACGATAAAGGGCCTTGCGACATCTACGCGGCCAGCAGTCCAGCAACACCTTGCGTCGCGGCGTACAGCACGGTTCGGCGCCTCTCGAGCGCGTATAGCGGACCCCTCTACCAGGTCAGAAAAGGGGGCGATAAGCGCGGCACCGGTGGCCGGCTTCAGGATATCGGGATGATTGATGGCTTCGCCGACGGAACCGCGCAAGACGCGTTCTGCGGTACCGATACATGCACGGTCTCGATCCTGTACGACCAGTCCGGCAAGGGCAACGACCTGACAGTAGCGCCCGGGGGCTGCTACGATGGCGGCAATCCCCCCACGGCGCTTGAACCGGATTATGAGTCAGACGCGAAAAAGCACTCCTTGACGATTAGCGGCCGCAGGGTTTACGCGCTTTATATGGTTCCCCATGACGGTTATCGTAACAACAATCCCGCGGACATGCCAACCGGCAGCTCTGCGCAGGGTATTTACGAAGTGGCGGACGGCAAGCGTCCGGTCATTCAAGGGTGTTGCTGGAACTTCGGAAACGCATCAAGGGACAATTGCTTTGGACCCACCGGTGTGATGGCTTCACTGCTTTTCGGAAAAGCCTGGTGGGATACGGGCGCGGGGGGAGGTCCCTGGTTTATGGGTGATTTTGAAGCCGGTGTTTGGGCCGGCGGTACGCACCCGATAATGGGGCCTGGCGGATACAATTTAAAAAACGAAAACTTACCGTCCTCGAATGTCGATTACGCGTTCGGAATACTAAAGACCAGCACGAACGGCAACACGCCCCGATACGCACTGCGGGTTGGTGACGCGCAATCCGGCGGATTGACAACCGGTTATGACGGAGAAGCTCCTGCCAAATGGCAAATGGGCGGTGGCATCGTACTGGGAATCGGCGGTGACAACAGTAATTGGGCCGGGGGAACCTTCTTCGAAGGCGCTATTACAGCCGGCCGGCCTTCGGATGATACCGATCTGCTTGTGCTGCAAAACGTCCAAGCCGCGGGCTATGGGAAATAGATGCTCGGCGACGGAGATATCTAAGAACTATCCGCAAAATAAAAGATACGAGACCGGGCGCGTCGGCGGGATGCAAATACCTTGAGGCATCAGCCTGAGATCGGGAGTTCTGTATTTCGAGAATTTTTCCGAGTACGAAAACCGCTTGCGCACCCGCCCACGCGCTCGCAACCCGATCGTCTATTATGCGGAGAATCCTAAGGGATCGCGCAAAAATAATTTCACATTTTTTCGCCCAGATTGGGAGGGAGTGTCATATTTCCGATTGAGCGAATCCGCAGGAATATTAGGGATATTTTGAGGATTTCGCGATTGAGGAAATGTGACAATCCGCCCAATATGGGATGAAAAAAGTGAAGTTA
>JAFGIB010000145.1 GCA_016929805.1 Deltaproteobacteria bacterium
CCGCTACTGCAGGCGTTCGATAAGATCGTTTCCGAGCACGCCGTGTTCAACGAGGTTTTTGATGTAATATGAGGGGATGGCTCAGATCGAGTTCGGCAAGTTCTTCTGGAGTAGAGGACGGAGCTTTAAGTCTCTGAACGAGAAGGAGGAGTATGCACAGCTCGACTTCGAAACATTGAGCAGCATATGCTGCGCTACCAAACCACGTGAAGACTTCCTTTCTGATTTCAGAATCGTCGGTCATCTCTTCAAACCCAACACGGAAACGAACCGGCACGGAAAGCGTTCGAATTTAGCGTTTCACTGTTTTTAGCTAGAATAAAATATACCGAGACTCGAAGGCAATAGATTATTATCGTGAAGAGGTAAAGCTAGGGAAGAGACGATGGAAGATGGGGCTGATTAGCAGAGTTACCTAAGAGCGGTCGCGGCGGATGCCGGTAGCCGCTTCGATTAGATGTCTTGACTGTAAGCGCGCATCTCGTTTACTTCCCGCCGCCATTCTCAACGACCGCAATCTGACCGGGCTGAATAGGGATGCGTGTTTCCGTTTTACCTCCCGCCGCCATTCTCCGTGACCGCAATCCTATCGGGCCAATAGGAGTACGCGTTTCCAATTTGCTCTCCGCCGCCATTCTCCACGACCGCAATCCTGTTTGTGGGATCGTCGCTCGCCCCGGAAATCGGCTCCGAAAATCATCAATGAGATGTGAGTAGCGCGTCTGGCGTCGCTCGCCCGGAACGCGGCGGCTTAATTTACGAGTGCGGATATCTCTCTTTCCCGACATTCTCTAAGACCGCAATACCGTCAGTGGGCGCGTTGGGCGGCGCGAGCGAACTGATTGGGGGGCTTGAATCTGAGCGTGCGGTGCGCGCCCGTTAATATCGGCGGCTTTCAAACCAATAACCATTTTGAACCGCGGGGCGCACTTTGCGTCGTTCGCCCGGAAAGCGGCGGTTCTCAAATAAACCGCTTATTTGAATAATGGGGCGCGTCGGGCGGGGCGGTAAAATCCTCCTGATTCGTGCTATACGCGAGTTCCAGTCCGAGATTCCGAACACGAAATTCCCGAATGCGCATATCGACAGCAGCGCTATTCCAAATGCTCCTTTACGGCCTTCACTATCTCTTGCGGCCGGTCGCGGACAAAACCATGGTCTCCCCCGGGTACGATTACGAGACGCGAGTCCGGAATAATCCTCAAAAGTTCTTTACCCACCGCAAGCGGACAGATCGTATCTGCATCGCTCCAGAATAGTAAGGTCGGCTGGGTTATCTCGCGCGGCTCATTCGTGAAATCAAGGCTATCGTCCGATATCCACGACGCCGCAGCCGGATAATCAGACCGGTAATCGGGCCGCCAGTCGCGGGCACCGTAATCAGCGGCCCGTACGCCGCCTGCAGTTGTCGCAGCGAGGACAAGGCGACGAACCTTTTCCGGATGCTTCAGCGCGATCCGTGCGCCTATGAGCCCTCCCATCGACTGGGCGAGGATATCAACGGGATTGTCTTTCATCTCTTTTTCAACCAGGGTAACGAGGTCGTCGAAGCCATTTACCTCGGGATCGGCTTCTCGTTTTCCCAGGCCGGGCCAAGCGAAATAGGTTTTCCCCCATGTTTGCGGTAGAAGATCACCCAGGGGACGCCAGAAATCCGGATCTCCCCCTGCTCCGGGTAAGAACAGGAGCGTGCGCTTCATAGTTTACCCATTTGACGTTCCGGCCTTTTTACGTTTTTCCGTGAAGGACCACCAAGGAAGAGCCTTACCGCCTTGCATGAAGTGTATCACCGACATGAACACGTCGATGACGCAAGGGTCCTGCCGTTTCCCCGTTGCGGTGCATAGGGATTCATAGAGCCCGTAAGCATCTGCGCCGATTAGTTTGTTCGGATGATCGATGCCGACTAGCCGGAGGTCACGCGCTATCGCTTTACCGATATTCGGCAGATCTTCGAGGCGCGACACGGTATTTCTGTCAGGATTTTTCATGCTTCTCTTACGGATGATATTCTGTGTTATTTCGGAAAAGCAACACGACATAGGGTAGCGCGTGACGCGCTCGAGCCGATCAGCGAACCTCCGATTGGTTGTCTTTCCAAGAGTCTGGCCTCTCATTGATTCGCGTCGATCGTCACGATCCCGGTAATATCGTCGTCTCTCAAACCAACGCGATCGGCGAGTCGCGTCGATCGTTGCGAGCGAATAATAATAACCGCCGCCGGTAAGCATCGTTCATCCAGTTCCGGCATCCTCAAACCCCCGCCCCCAACCGGCGATCAGTCAATTGGAATTCCAGGGAGTGCCAAACGGCGAGGTGGTGCGCCAAATAAAGCAAAAAGGAAGCACGCCATCCCTCGATCTCGCCGATGTTTCATCACTGTGTGTTCTCTTTCGAATAATTTGTGATACAACAGTATTTTTACTGTGGCTTAAGCGAGTAATCTCCATAATGCCTTAAGATATCGAAAGAATTTATTGGGGACTGCAAGCTACGAGGCAAGATGGCAAAAACGAAACGCGTCCAGAAAAGCGTTGGCCGTCGCCGAAATAATCCGACGACAAAGACTCTTATCCAAGATATACCGGTTTCAGAATCATTAAAATTATTAAAAATCGGGTTAGATAATTACTCTCGTATTTCCCAGTCGAATACGTGCTTTAATATTATTCGAATATACCTTTCTCAGCAAACGGTTCTAGTGGTAGAGTACGTTACTGAACGCACGCAGTCAATTGATCTGAAAGTTGAGATCGGTGAACTTATTGGATTTATGGGAGGATTCTATTTAAACAAGGGGAACCAAAAAACCACGTTTGAGGTCCCCAAACTATTCGCTGTAACCGCATTAAACAAACGACATGATAAGCTAATGTATGTCATATCTTCGCATGACGCTACCCAGCACATCATGAAAGGGAACGCGATCGAATGGATTAAGAAGTCTATTTTTACAGACACAACAGGTGATTACTTACTTTCGATAGCTAAATCAAAAATATCAACCATAGAAAATGCATTACGACGGGTTATTTATGAGCTGCTTTACGAAGAAAAGTCCGAATACTGGAGCGACCTGGTAGATTCGAGAATATTCAAAGAAGCGCATAAAGCTTTTCAGAAAGCAACTAACAGCGCCGACATCACTGATTCGCAAATACTCGATTACACCTATCTTCCTCAACTCAAGACAATAGTCGAAAACAACTGGGCTCTTTTTGCATCTCTATTTAACAGTCGCGAACTCTTTGCCAAAACAATGGACGAGTTAAACAAGATCCGAAGGGATGAGAGCCATAACAGAAAAATATCAGAATCAGACATAGCTGCCTTGGAGCGCATCTATGAAATTGTACTAAGTAAAATAGCCGACAATTATCCGGATACTGTACCAAAGTATATTCTAGATAACTGGCATAAATCATTGGTAGCTATTATTGAACGATTAGCCAAAGAAATCCCCTGCATTGCAGAAGAGGACAGGCGTAATCTGAAAATAAATCTCGTGGCGATGAAACGGTTTCAGTCGGCGGTTGGAGTCGCATGTACTGAGACCAAAGAGTTGCTATACCCCGTAAACAAACAGAATCTTCATCTAAGACTCATAAAGATACTTCAAGATCTATATATAATATTAAGTGATATGACACGTCATGCTGAAAACACTGATATTGAGCAATTAGAGAGCGCGTTCATAACTTTCAATACAAAAATGAAGGAAATAAAAGATTTTGAAAAAGACTATTTATTGTCTGAGATATGATTCCATTGCGAGTTAACGAATACGCTAGCTCCCGATGAAGCGGTAGTAGATAGAAGTTAACAGTAATTAGTGACGATTGTAACGACTCGCGGATATCATTTGCCTTTCAAATTCGATTTCTTCTTTGACCAGGGTATTACCAATAGACAGACGGAAGCTACGCCCCCTTCGAGCCGCGTCGATCGTTGCGATCCCGGTAATATCGGCGGCTCTCAACAATAATCAATCAATATGTAGAGGCGCGTCTAGCGGCGCTCGCCCCGGAAAAGCGGCGGTTATTAAATAATTGATTTGAATAGTAGGCGCGTCGGGCGTTGCTATCCCGTTAATATCGTCGACCTTAGACCAATAGCCGATGTTAATAGGGGCGCGGCGGAACGAGCCGGCCGAGAAATCATTCCGCCTCGTACTTGTCGAGTCGCTCGCAGCATAATCTACGACCAGCAAATGGAGACGGTCGTTCCATGGTGACTACCGGGATTTTTCGGCTAAAAAGGAATGAGAGCCTGCGCAGGAGCCTCTATGTCGAGCTCGCCGCAATTGCCTTTAGAACCGGGGTACCTGAAAGCTGCTTCTGGACATCGAAAAAGGATTCGACCAGCAGCTTCGGCGATGTCATTTGAGCTGTGTAAACGGTCAAGCTGTACGCCGTCACCTTAATCTTAAGCGGCGACCCTTTGATTTTGATTTCGCAGTAAGAAGAATCCGGAGGATACGTCAGGTCGATTTTATCGAGATTGAGGTCCTCGATCCGATCGATCAGGTCTTCAACGTTGTTGGCCTTTGCGAAGTCGAAGGTAAGCTCGTCGAAGTAGTCGTCGAAGACCTCATTAAAGGCGTCGTCATCCACAATCGCGGGCGAGATTTTGATCAACCGGCGCGTGATCAGTGCCGAGCCGGGATCATCGGGATCTTGCGCGCAGTTTACCGAGAACTCGAAGTCTGGCGTGATGATGCAGCCACTTTCCGCTGTCAGATCCCTCCGCTTGTACTTCATCGAGGTGCGGATGCGCTCGAACATCTGCTGAATTTCTTCGTCAATTTCCTTCTGCGAGATGTTTTCGACAAACCTTTCGGTCGCGCCGTTGATGCTCTCGGGTACGCGATGGCCTCTCTTTTTGCTAAAGCCTCTGAGTGCGGCAATGTCCACTGGCTGCTCCATTTGCAGGAACACCTGTTTTACCTGATCGTAACCCGATTTCGCGGTATTCCTTCGTTTCAGGACGTCCTCAAGGTCGGATATGAGGAAATCGCCGGTATGGCTACCGTGAAACCATGGTGTCTGTACCGTGGGCTTCGAGAATTCTTTCCGCAGGGTTCTCGGGACCTCTTTGGTCAAGTAGTTCTGGAGTGAATTCGCGGTGACGTAGCGTCCGTGTTCGAGCGCGAGAGGATCGTTACCTTCCAGGGCCCGTATGACCTGGTAGGTCCAAACACCATGTTTCAAGGCCCGAGAAGAATACGAAAATTCCGATGTTTTGCACGAAGCAAAGCAGGCCCTGTATTCGGCAGCCTGAAAGAACTCCTTCAGCTCGCTCTCGGATATTATGCTGTAGATCCCGCGGATTTCAGGGATATCGGTAATGCCACTTTCGCAGGAATCCAGAAAGAGCGCGATGCGTTTAGATGCTGATTTTCCGCAGACTTCCAGTAACTCCTGCAGGTTGATGCTTGTATCGGCAAGATCGTCGAGGTCAGTATCGTGGCACGTAATGAAATTGTGTCCATTCCTGGAAAAGCCGTGGCCGGCGTAGAACAGGAAGAGTTCGTCGTCCGAGGTGAGAGCTTTCACATGCTGGCGTACCTTCGAATTAATACTCGTTTTGGTCGCCTTTGCGCTGAGGAGGAGGACCTTATCGATCGGTCCGGCGATTTCGAGTGCAGCCGCAAACCCGACGGCATCCGCCTCCGCGTACTGAACCGTGGGAATGCGCTTGTCGGAGTAGTGTTCGATCGCTATGAGAATTGCCAGCCGCTTCGTCATCTGCCGCTCAAATCCTGATTGCCAGTGTTCCTTATTTTACACTTTTACCACATCTTCAGGAGATTGACTTCCTTTTATTAGTGGATGACGAGGCGCGCCAGGGCGCACTGCGCTTCGTCGAACGTGAAGGCGGGCCGTTTCTGCGAGAGGAAGGGGTCAAGCGCATGCCGCCGCTGGTCGAAGTGCTCGTTTACTGCATTGTCCCCTTCGATCGAGTCGTTGCTAATAGACGGATAAAGTTTGGCCGTCGACTTGCGTCGAGCGGAGCGATCCAACTAATTAGGCGGCTCTCCAATGTTTTATCGATTCGAACGGCGCGTCGTTCGTCGCTCGCCCCGGGAAAGCGGCGGCACTTTAATAGACGTTGTCGCTCGCCCCGGAAAAGCGGCGGCACTTTTGAATGAGATCTCAATTGTCGATCGCCCCGGAAAAGCGGCGGCTTGATTATGAGCGCGTATATCTATCACTCCCCGCCGCCATTCTCCCTGACCGCAATCCTGTTTGTGGGATCGTCGCTCGCCCTGGAAAGCCGTGGCATTCTGATAAGTCGTACGTCGATCGCCTCGGAAGCGGCGGCCCTTTAGTGCTAAAAGACATGTTGTGAGAAAGTTGCTCGCCCCGGCCCGCGTCTCCTAAAGTTACCAGCCAGACTTGAGTGGCGCATGGTCCGAGATAGCCCCGGTCCGCGGCGGCCTGAATTAGAGCGAACGTTTCCGGTTTGCTTCAACACGAGATTCCCGTAGCCGCAATCTTATGATATCAAAGACGATACATGCCTCGATTTATGCGTGAATTATCGGCGGATCTCTTAAGTAGCCATTATAGATTTTTGAAGCGGCGAATATTGCCGAGACGGCTCCGTAATCGCTTAACCTATAACAAAGAACTCAGAGCGGCGAAACCTCTTTAGCCGGTCGCGACTACTCGTTCATAAATAGAACTTGGCGTGTTTTACCAAGCGTAGAAAACCGAATACCGTCGTTGGGACATTTCCCGACAGCCTGCGCGAAAACGGTAAACGAAATAGAGAAGATTTTCGATACCCAGGCCGACTTGGCGGCTCTCGCAATCGACGGTCGGTACATCCCCGGCGGGAACGATACGCGATAATCTCCGGCTCGAAATCGCGCGGAGTCCTTCGCATATGAATCGTACATTATAGAGATACCCTGATAGTTGCTGCTGTTGTTTTCCTTCGTACCAAAAGCGTTCTTCGATCGTACGACCTAAAACCTCAGTATACCCAAGGAGGCACCCGTTCCCTCTAGCCGCTTGTACTTCGCAGTTGTGCAATGCTCCCGAAAATGCGACGATACAGAGCGTCGTGCGCAACGTTCGGATTACGATATCTGATCGAGGTTTGGACGCCACATTCACAAAATATAAAACAACCGGGAAATCCCATGATCGACAAGATAAAAACAAAGGTTTTGGCTTCCGCGCGAGCTAAAAAATTTCCTGTCAGCGAGCATAAGGCGTCAGAGCAAGTTCTGACTGTGCGATTCGGCGTACCGCTCGGGCGGGTGCGCGCGTTGCTGCGAAAGACGGAGGACGTCCACTACGTGGTGGTTCGCGTGATCGAAGCCGGCGTCTTGCGCGAGTACAGGTATACGCTCGCCGCGTTCTTGCGCCGCTTCAGCAAGCTTCTGAGCGCACGTAGCGCGGGTTTGCGCTTTGAGCCTACCTTGAATGCGACGGCGCGCGTCCCCTTGTCGCGCACGCGTAGGACCTATTTAATTAAGGGCGCCACGCGAAATGGCTTTTCGGGGATACCTACTCGCACGGTTAGCAGGAAGAATACCGCAAAGAAGAAGGCGGCGACCACGAAGAAAGTCGCAAAAAAGAAGGCCACAAAGAAGGCAGCTCCCACGGAGAAAGCAGCAAAGAAGAAGGCCGCAATGATGCCGCCAACAGGAGCAGCGCCCAGGAAGAAGCTCCCTAAGGTTGCAGTGAAAAAGGCGGCGACCACGAAGAAAGTCGCAAAAAAGAAGGCCACAAAGAAGGCAGCTCCCACGGAGAAAGCAGCGAAGAAGAAGGCCGTAATGATGCCGCCAATGGGCGTAGCGCCCGGGAAGAAGGTCCCTAAGGTTGCAAAGAAGGAGGCGACGCCGGGCAAACCGGCGCAGCGCAAGAAGTGTGTGCCCGCAGCAGGGGCCGGGCTCGATCTGTGGTGGTCGTTGGATCAGTGCGACAGGGACGATCAGCAGCAGCAACAACAACAGCAACAGATGGTGCAACAGGCGGACGATGCCATGTTCTTCGACGCCAAAGACGAGATGGCCGCCCCCGACCACGAGAACAAGGAGGGCGAGACGTCGGCGCCAGTGGTGGATATCTTATTCCCCAATGTCGCGGTCGATGACGAACACCCGGTCTCGGGCGCGACCATAAACGTGGACGTCTCGCTCAAGCCTGAGCCCGTTGCCGGCGTGGTGGGAGACGTAGCCATCCCCCACGCGGCGCCGGAGCTGGTATACACGCTTCAGGTCCACCTGTTGTGCGGCCCGGTTTCGCGCTGGGAAAGACTCACCTACAGCGGCGGCAACGGCACCATCGAGAAGGCGCACTTCGAGCTAACCGTACCGACACTAGATGCTAGCGAGCGCAGCCTACTGGCCCTGCGTGTGAACTTCTATCTCAACTGCCGCTGGTGCGGTGAGGGCCTACGCAACCTCGACCTCCGACGAGACGCAAGCGTGGCCGAACTCGACAAGATACCGCTGCCGAAAACACTCGAGTGGCGTCAAGCGATCAACTTCGAGCCGGGCGCACAACCACCCGACCTGATCGTGCGTATTCAGCGCGCGAGCGCCCCGCGCGAGTACCAATGGTCGTGCTTGAGCCCGCATCTCTCGTTCTCACCGCCCGCATGCGCGCGCGACGCGATCATGACACTCCAAGACGACGCAGAGACCTTCGTGCGCAATTTGTTCAAGCCGCTGGCGGCAATGACGCTAGCAAGGACCGACGTCGCTGACGTCGAAGGTGCGGGAGAGACGATCTATGGTAGCACGCCGAAATTCTTCAAGGACTGTTATTGGGCGCTTTGGTCTTCCGCCAAGGATAGCGGCTTCCCTTTCGAGACAGTGCAATTCGTCACCGATGAACCATACATCCCTTGGGAATTAATGCGGCTGACTGACCCGACGCGCGCTCCCGAGGTGGCGACCGAGTTCTTGGCGATTCGTCACGCCGTCGGGCGCTGGCTCGCGCTCGAATCGGCCCACCTGACGCAGCAGATCCACGTGAAGAGCATCGCGGTCGCAGCGTCCGACTACGCCAGCGTCAGTTCCGTCGCGCAGAAGCTGCCGTGGGCGGCGCAAGAACGCGCCTTTCTCGTCAGTGACTACCAAGCGCGTCCGATCACACTGAACAGCACCGACGTGCTTGATTTGCTTGAGCACGGCAGCGAGCAAGCGGTGCACTTCGCTTGCCACGGCAAAATGTCGATCACCAATCCCTTGGGGTCAGAGCTGACGCTGGAAGATCCGCCTAAAGTGCTGAAGCCCACCATGATTGCTCGCGACGAAGTTCGGCGCGGCCTGGGACGCGAACATCCGCTGGTGTTCCTGAATGCGTGCGAGGCGGGTGGCAGCGCCGCGTCATTGTCCTTGGTGGCAGGTTTCCCAGCCGCGTTTCTGAGCGCCGGCGCTTCGGCGGTTATCTGCCCGCTCTGGGCGGTGAGCGACGAGCGCGCGAAGAAAATCGCCAAAGACTTCTACCTTGAAGTGTTGCGCACCAGCCCGCCACGCGCGCTGGGCGACGTGCTGCGCGAGATTCGGCGGCGCTGGCGCGCCGAGAAGCATATGACGTTCATGGCCTACGTGCTGTACGGCGATCCGCTGGCGCTCGTGGCGCATTGAGACCGCAAAAGGAAGAATACCGATGCAAGAGGATTTCATTCTCAAAGCCGATCCGGCGCCGCTCGAGCTGGACCAAAGCCGAATCGTTCTGATTGCCCCAGGTTTGCAGGGTACGGGCACATGGTTCTCTCAGCGCGCCAGCGGCGAGACGCGCGCGTTCGACGGACAACTCAGCTTGATCGACAGCGCCATCTCCGAGGCGGACGTTGAGGAACGGCACACGCTGGTCCTCGACGCACAGACCCCCGTAGTGTCGGCGGGCGCGGTCCGTGGAGCTGGCGCCGTAGCCGATGACGAACTTCTGCTGCGCGTACCGCTCAATGTCAACGAGGCAGCCTTGATCCTTTATCGCGATGAAGCAGACATCGTCAGCTTCCACTATCGCGAAGCGCGCTCCGCGCAGACCTCCACGACGGCCACTCGCGCTCTCGATAGCGCCGGGCAGGACGAGTTCCGCATTCGACTGCGCAGTGGCACCATCAAACCAGCGACTGGTAAGTCCGACGTTGAAGTGCGCGGGGACATCGGTTGCCTCGTGTCCAAGGTCATTAAAGTGCTGATCGTCAGGTTGTTGCCGAATCAAACGGGTAAGGCCGTCGTGCGGCGCGTGAAAGCCTGGGAAGACAAGAAGCGGGCGGATCAAGGTCTGCATGGCGGCGACGCAGACCAATTGCTAGCAGCGGCGCCGAAGCCGCTGAAATCGCTGCAGGCGCTGGCGGGTAAGAAAGCTCTCCTCTTCATCCACGGCACGACCAGCTCGACCGAAGGCGCCTTTCATGAATTGAAACGGTTCCCAGAATTCCTAACGCGATTGTACGCGGCTTACGATGGACGCATCCTCGGCTTCAACCACCACACGATGACAAAGAATGTCGCCGAGAACGTGCGCGACTTCTATGCCGAGTTCGCCAGCGCCCCTGGAGAGTACAGCTTTGATGTGATCTGCCATAGCCGCGGTGGATTGGTAGCGCGCGCGCTGGCAAAGCTGAGCGACGCGGAGATCGCACGCTTTGTCGGTGAGCCATGGCAGCGCCCCCCCGGCGTGAAGGTTACCATCGACCGCATCGTGTTCGTCGCCACACCCAACGCGGGCACGCAACTCGCCCAGCCCGAGCGCATTCCGGACTTCGTCGAACGCCTGACCAACTACGTGAACATGTTTCCGGACGGCGTTCTATCAATTGGCGCAGGCGCGCTCATGTCGATCGCCGCGGCGATCGTAGAAGTGGGCTTGCCGCGCTTACCGGGCTTGGCAGATCAGGCGCCCGACAGCGACTTGCTGCGCGCACTCAGCGCAGCCGAAGGCAACGGGACGGCCGATCGCTACTTCGCGTTCCGCGCCAACTTCGAGCCCAGCGGCAACCTGGTGGACGTCGTGAAGGACGCCGTCGTCGACCGCGTATTCGGCCCGATCGAGAACGACCTGGTGGTACCGACGAACGGCGTAACGAGCACTCCAACCTTCAACTTACCGCCAGCGCAGTGTATCGCTTTCGGACCCGGTGACGGCGTGCACCACACTAACTTCTTCAAGCAAGACAAAATTCAGGAGATCGCACGCTTCCTGGGTGTTTCTAAGTACCGCGAGTGAGACGGTCTACACGTATCCTAACCGCTCTCCCCAGTAGAGCCTCTTTACATCGATGATGGAAAAATATTTGATCGATCCAACCGAATTCCTAGATCGCCTGCTTTTAGTTATTATAATTCCCTATGCGAATGCCGGAAGAATAGTATTATAGGCTCTACGCGGATTTTAGTGGGTCACATCCGCAGTCAACTATTCTTTGATGCCTGAAAAACAAGTGGTTTGAATGCGAATGTAGATTTCGAAAACCTGTCGTGATCCGCGAAAACGTCATCTGAGCCAGAATCGTTGGTTTCATTAAATAATACAACAACTAAAAAAGGAAGTTGAGGGTTCGATTCCACGTTGATCACGCGCACCTGCCTACACCAATAACGTATTAGGGAGGCGTGGCCCGCCCCGGCCCGCAGCTCTCAAGTAAGGCGATGGTCGCCCGCCCCGTCCCCCGCCTCCTAGAGCTATCAACTAGGTTTGAGTGGCGCATGGTCCGAGCCCGCCCCGGCCCGCGGCGGCCCTAAAGCCTATGAGCATTAAGAAGGAGAATCGCGGAGATTGTCGTTCGCCCCGGAAAAGCGGCGGCACTCTACTGAGTGACCTATTGGGCCTAAGGTCGCTCGCCCCGATAGCGGCGGCCCTGAACCCTATGAGAGTAAGAAGGTGATTTTCCTCGATCGTCGCTCGCCCGGATGTAAACGGAAAAGCGCCAGGAGGTGGGGGTCCGATTACGGCAGAAAAACAGAACCGAGAGGAACACCGCCAATACGAGATACCACAACGATGCGAATACCTTAAGGGGGAGGACTACCGAACGTGGCATCTCGTCAGGCCGAACAAACAAGAAAATGACAATCGGAAGCAACGCCGCAGAAATCGCCAGCCAACTGGAATCGTCTGACGCGAAACGTCAGCAAGCAACGCAGCCATACCAAGAGCTCCAATACCTGCCGTGAACTTTAGCTGATTGTTTGACTACGCTATCATCGGTGGAATGGCCTAACGACCAAGCTCTCCCGACGAAAACCGCATCGCAGTTTTTGGTCGAGCGCCTGGTTAGGCGAAACGCCTTGTTTGTCACTACCTAAGATCAATTGGAACTCCCGCATAGGAGCGAATTAGTGTGATCATGGTATCTGCCGAGTTGGTGGCTTGAATCGAGTCTTTAAAATCTGTTTTATCATACTCTTGTAGAAGCCTTTTATATGTGTCTGGGTGAAGTGATTTATAGGTTTCCAAATACCTTAATCCTGCTTGGACTATTCCTTGTGCCTGGGCTTCATGAAAACGCCCGTCATACGTAGTTTCAGGCCACGATTTAACAAGGACTTTTGCTTGTTCAATTGGGTCTAGTAGCTTTGTATTCTGCGAATAAAGAATCACTGAAGATATGCTTAAAACAATTGCTAATGCTGGGTATACAAGCTCTTTTAACGCGCGATGGTGCACGAAAATATCGCGGAGCCACATTGCTAGTGAACCAACCGCGCCAAGCGCGAGTATTATTTCCCAAATGTGCAATTCATCCTCCTTTTAATCGCCTAACAGTGTCTATCTGGTTTATAGTCGCGATAAATTCCTTGGGGATGCCGGAAAAGTAAAATAGTATGGCCGGGGTGTAAATAGAGAAGCGACAGAGGGTAGCGCGATCCGCGAAAATACCATCAGCCGTAAAAAAACGTCGATAGAGCTTCTCGAGTCGAGACTATCGAGATCGCCTCACTACTGCTCAAACGCACACGTACACACGTACTAATATAGATGCTGTCGGAATACCGACAAGCCGGGGCGTTCACCTAACCTTTTTCCTCGATATGGTTTCGAGCCGCATCGAAGAGCCTATCGAAACATTCCGCTTCGACGGTGAACTCACGAGGCGGGTCCGGAGGACCTTTTGGAATGCGGCCTTTTGGAATAATAAAAAGTTTTACGGTTCTCTTCATCGTATGCTCTGTTCGTCAGCCGATCACCCGCACTCCAATTTCAGCGCCCTTGGCGGCGTTGGTAGCGCGTTCCTTCTGGCAAGCGAGTGCAATCGCCCAAAATCGGTCTGCGTGCCCTTTGTGAGTACGCTCCGCATCAAAGCTGACTTTCCCCGAAGGTAAGACCCGCCGCTTGATGGAATGTATTTGCCCTATCATTTCCCGGTCGCGCGGAAGAATGACGTCTCTACGCTGTAGCAGGATTTTGAAATCCGTGGCCCATCTCTCCTTGGATTCGTTGGAGAACGCCTCGGGCACTACCTGCGGATATTCGCGTGCGAGGTTTTCCGCGAGATTCATGCCGATGCCGCTCCTGTCGATCGACAGCCGGGCGACGGGTAGTACATTTAGCAGTCGGCGTAAGTCGCTCTCCTGCTCCGAGAACGGCACCTGGTCGTACGAGCGCACCAGGCGGCAGGTGAATCTGCTTGCTTTCTCCTCGAATACCGTAAGCTCGGAGCGGTCGCGGGAACGGCCGACATCGAAGCCCGCGACAATGCGCCCCTCGGGAACCGGCAGATCGCTGAAGTCATCGTAAAGGCGTAAGTCGCTGTTGGTACAAGGGAGAATCAACTCGTAGGGATAGAAGCTGTAACTCTCATCATTAAATTTCGCCTCGAACTCCTGCTGAAAATCCTCAAAAGGCAGCGAATCCATCTGTTGCACGATGGACTGGGTACCGAACCGCGCGACGCGCTCTTCGGTCGATAGCTCCGGTGCCTCGATTGCAGCCTGCTTTACGTCGCGACAGAAAAACCGCGACAGCCACCACGGAACTTCCTGCCTGGTATGATGGGGATATTTCCTCAGCTCCTCGGTAGCGATTTCCCAAAAAATCCCACGACGACCTAGCGGTGTGGAGCAACCCGTGAGTTGCCCATGTGAACGCAGGATAAGAGCGGTAGAGCCGGAATACACCTCCCGGTCGTTGGTATAGTGAGCCAACTCATCCAGCAGCACATCGCCCTTTTTTCCTCGCGGGGGCTTGGAGGGAACCGAGATGATGCGGGATATACGCTTACTGGATGAGTTGGACTCGAATGCGAGCTCGGTTTTGGAATCGGCAACCAGGCGTTTTTGATAGGCGAGGGGAAGCTCGTCGAAAACCTGTCGAGCGATAAGAATCTTTTCCTTGGCGTCTTCGAGGTTGTAGCTTACGAAGACCACGGTATGGCCATCGCGCAGGTGGCATCGCGCGAGCGCCTCGAGCGCAAACACGAACGAGTATCCCACCTGCCGGCCCTTGGTGATCCACCGGAATCGAGAGCGGTTTTGTAGGAACGATAGCTGATAAAGCTCAAGTACGATCGGCTCGCCGTCGTAGCGGCAGACGGAGCTGATAAATCCGCCCTCGGTCGCGAGCCAACCTCCGAGGTCGCTCTCGGTTTGTTTGACAACTGCGAGCATTACACCCCCGCTCCGAAACAAACCGCCGGTTTCCTTGCCTTTACGGCAAAAGCACGCCTGAATGGGTCAGGAGGTAAACAAGCACAGGAGCCGATTACATGAACTATTCCGATGCCATTACGAAACCACCCAAAACACTGACCGAACTTGAACAGCGGCTTTTGCTCAAGATAAGCGGGGAACGCAAAGCCGGATTCGCGAGGCGAGGCCAGCGCCTATGATCACGGACAAGATCAGCAGCCAAAGCAGCACCAAAAGGCACTCGCAGAAAAAAACTGTCCATTTTCGATTAACTGACCACAGAAAGTGTCCGGCCACTTTCTGGACAGTTTCCTGGTCACTTTCTGAAAATTGCCCCAGTCGGAATATGCGCCACGCATAGTTTCGGATGTAGGCAAGGGTCACGAAAATCCGACCTCCCCCCCTAGTATGGTAGTCATGGAGTACATTGTAGGCGCGGGTAGCAGCGCGCGAAAAGCAAGACGCAAATCGAGGAAAGCGGCGGTTGAGATCGGCGAGCAGGCGCCGAATCCAGGCCCATAACTTCGCGAAAAACATAGCAAAAACCCCTTGTAATTGCCACTTTTGGTAAATCTCGGCGGTTCGGATCATCGCTGGTCCTCGTCGTCAGGTGCAGGTGGTAGGATAAATAATCCGGCGTTGCTGGATTTATTTACGGTATGATCGTCGCCGTCCTCGTCCGGCCACGAATCTTCGCCAGTGCGCGCGCCAGGGGCGCCCGTGTCGGCCTCGTCGCCATTACTCGATGTATTATCGTCCCAGTCTTCCTCTTCGGCGTACGCCGCCATATCGGGCGACAGGGAGCGAGAATCGGGATGATTGTAATCTTGCTCACCGAAAAACTGTCCATCAAAACTGTCCACTCGTGGACTGGTCACTTTTTCAGCCTCTTTTTCGAGGAAATTGGGCGGGGGATTCAGCTTATTTTCCGTATTTG
Organism: Deltaproteobacteria bacterium; assembly: GCA_016929805.1. Taxonomy (GTDB): domain Bacteria; phylum Myxococcota_A; class Polyangia; order Polyangiales; family JAFGIB01; genus JAFGIB01. The sequence goes on from JAFGIB010000145.1 coordinate 15,540, forward strand.
AAGGTAAAACCGCGGCAGGTTCGTATACCCCAACTTCGCCTCTCTCCCTGGCCGAGGATTCCTCGACCACCTTCAGCATCTGCTTATGGCGCGACTGTAAGTCTTCCAGCGAAAGGGCCGCATGGATTTCTTGCCGAGAGTCTGCACCGCCTTGGATAAACTCTTTAAGTCGAACCATCATGTTGAAGTCGCTAGGATTATCAAAGCGTACCCGTTCCTCGGCCATAGCTTTTTCAAAGCCAACGAGATACGTATCTATAATCCGTAGTGAGTCGTCCTTCGATACTGCGATAGCGGTGGAACGCGCCTCGATAAGCTTATGGTCCGCCTTCATAGCCACGCGCGCTATTGCATCTTTACGACGTTTTTTGCAGTTATATTTTCTGGCATAGGCGGTAATAACGCTGTGAGATACCCCGAACCGCCGAGCGAGTTGTCTACAAGTCGGATAAATGACGGTGGTAATTTTACCGTTGTTGGTTTTTACTTCCTCTCCGAATACAAGCAGCCGGTCGACCTCGTTAAATGGGATTCTCGGAGGCTCGGCTTTTGAGGGCCTTCCGGTTTTTTTCTCGGGGTTGTAATAATCTTTTAGATCCCTACTCATTGCTCTGTTGCCTTCCCCCGTTGACTCACGAAATCGACTCTTGATCGCAACCGCGCGGCCCGCTTCGCCAGCTTTTCACCAACCCCGCGGCGCAGTACTGAAGGGCGTCGATAATCTCTTCGAACGCCTCGGCTTGATGGCTACGCCCGTCATCGACTTTCCAAGGACCGTAGGTGTTGCGGCCGAGTTCCATTCGATCGAGTATCGCTTCGATGATGGCCCGCTCATCGGCTTTCAAAACCTGGATGCGTTCGACGATTCTTTCGGTGCCGTCCATAGGTATCTCCTGATTTCAGCTCTTAATAGATACCTACCGGAGCCGTTCGGAATGTGTCGGAACCCGATGGGCACAAATCGCAATTTTTTTAGAATCACGATCGAACGACGTCGGGATTGAAATATCGGAGCCGGTTCTCCCGCGGGGGCGGACCGATGATTTCGATATACTGTCGGGTTACTTCGCCGATTCGATCATTGTCATTTATAAAACAGACAAGCCCGTAATCTTCACCGCATGGGAAACGGAAGCGTCCTCGGTTCTGGTAGAGCCGCTCTTCGCTCCATCCGAGGGAAATCGCGCGGTCTCGAATGGCGTCTACTTTGGCAATAGCGGAGGGCGCGACTTGTTTCGCGAAGGGCCAATCCCTGTCCTTGGGATACAAGAACGAATCGTCCGAGGCAGTCACGGAATCCGAGGCGCCTTCGTCATTTGCGCGGAGTCGTGAATCGTCCCGACGAACGATATCAACCGTTGGCGGCGAATAGCTTTTGGGATCGAGGTGCCTGATTGCGCAATCAAGCGCGTCCTCGCCAAACCGATCGACGGTCCAAGCGTGAACGAGATTGAAACGCGTTCGCAATCCGTCAAAGGCGGTCGGATCGATTCGTCCGGATTCCCGCGCCTTTGTGGCCAGGTCCATCCTGTGCCTGAGCCACGCGTAGTATTCCGGATCGAGACGTCGGTAGCACACCCGGTCGTAAACCACCTCCCGCCAGATGCCGCGATGAGCGTCGGTTTCCCAACAGGTCGCCCGAAAGCTCAGCGGTATCTCGGACCGAGCTACGATTTCCGCCGATCCTAAATCGGTTTTCGTGATTGCGAAAAACTTTCGAAAACAAGGCATTTTTACGTCGGCTGAGCTTCCACACAGGACGACCTATGCTGAAATTGCAGGGTAGACGCGCTTCTGCACGTTACCTATTATGCCAAGTCCTTCGCTTTTGGCGCTGCGCCCTTGTTTCTCAGTCAGAATCGGTGCTACCGTCTGGCCGCTTTGGTTTTGTTTTGGTCGACACGGCTTTTTCGAGGGGCGATATGTCTATTACCAATGCGGTATTCTTTTCAGCAGCTACACCGGGGACAGCCCACTTCGTTTCGCGAGACGACTGGGAGGCGAACCTTTTCCACGGCCTTCTTCTGCAGCCTCAGCTACACATTATTGATGGTGGTATCGTCGCGGGTCCTCACTTGTGGGACCATATTTATAACTCCGAGAGGGGGGGCACTTCGTGGCTTGAGGAGGGATTGATCACGGGGGTCATCAGGCCTCATCTTCGACGTCGCTCGCTCGAAGAAGTCGTCGAACAACTGCGCGACAACCGATTCGCGAACGTTGGAGAGCAATCCGCCAAAATCGCAAAGCGTTTGGACGGTCTCGGCTTCGAACCGCTGACCTGGCCGACGGATTGGGCCGTCGGCAAGGAATACGATAGTCTGGTCACGTCGACATTAGCAGGGGAGGTACCGGCCGGGATCGAAATCCTGTCTTCGTACGAGGTGGGTAAGCCGCTCTTGGATTTTTGGAAGAGCGAGGACTTAGAACGATGGAGGACGGAATGGATAAAGAAGGCAAGAGAGCGTGCCATCGCCAATTCGGAAGAAGGTTTGCGCTATAGCGATATCGTATGTGTTGCCTACGAGACCTACAGCGGAAGGGCCGCGTTTCCGGGCGTGACCGTTAAAGACGTCCTCGAATCCATTCCGGCCGATAAGCGGATATTAGCGACGAACCTCCGAATATATTTCAAGATCCTGTGCGAACTCCACGGGTACAACTTCGCGAGAGCGATCGATTGCCGGCCGAGTCTTGTGAACCTCGACCCGTTGACTGCGGTGGTTATTCTTAGTCCTTCGGAGCACTCGCCGACCGTCGACGATATCGAGGAACTGGGAACCGTTAGACTTCCGAGTCTGAACGAATTCCGGCACGCTAGGGGCCCAGTATTAACCACCCTACGCGATACGGACGAGGGCAAAAGTTATTTCGCAAGTCTGGAAAGTTGGCTTGGTGCACCAAGCGAAGAGAACCGCAAGCGGCTTGCCAAGAATCTGATCGACTATGGCGACGTCGTTTGCAGAACGCTCAGAGTCGGCTCTCCAATTCTGTTGCCGATCTTGACGGACGCGATCGAGAATATCGTCATCGGCGGCGGTACCACAACTCTTCTGACGATGGCCGCCGGGGTAAGCGCGCAGGAAGCGTTTGCTCCCAACGCGATCGGTCATTGCGCGATCGGCTTGTTTAGAGTAATCCGCGCAGTTCTCGAAGAGCGGAAAAAGACCGCAAACGTATCGGTGCTCGTCGATCGAACGTACTCGCCAATCTGTCGGGACATGATTCTGAAACCGAGCGACGTTCCCGTGTGAGAGAAGTTGTAATTAGTAACTTTAAAAGTTCCAGGAATGCCGAGAGAATAGATTTCTTTGGGCTAGGTGTAAATGCACGAGCGCCAGGAGGTCGGTACCCGATTACGTCAGAAGCGCCGCCGTCAAATCGATAGTTGATTTATATCAGGAGCTGGGATTGTCGCTCGCCCCGGAGCGCGCCCCTAATTGAATGACGCATTGGGAGTGGTCGCTCGCCCCGTAAAGCGGCAGCTCTAACCCTATGAAAGATGTAAATGGAGAAGTAGCGCGGCGGGCGGTGCGAGTCTAGCGGTCGATGCATGTCTGAATAGAAAGGAGGCGGATGCTTAGAAAACGACGAATACTGCCACGTCGTAGTTCCGATCAGAGAGATATTTCATTTAGGGTTTCGGATTTGACCGTTTTACGTCAAAACCGAAGGTGGCATTTCGAAAATGGGCGTTTCTCGACTATTACGTTCCGACCGATCCTTTCTTTTTGGGCCTCGTCCGATTACGGTTCCGGGATCTCGTACAAAAATCTCCACAATGTACGTAGACGCAGCAGCGCTGCTGTGAATTGTTTGTATAACGACTCGATAGTTCAAATAAGTTTTGCGGCATTTAACGTATTGATCTTATTGCTCTCTTTCCTTAGGATCGTACCTATGTATACTTACTAAGAACCACACTGAGAAGCTGCTCACCGATAATCTTTTCAGAAGAATCTCTCTCAAGACCGCTTGATTGCATGAACTCAATCTAGCCGGGGATTACGAATTTGTCAGGTACGTGGTTTACCGGACGGACACCCTAATAGCTCATCATCGTTGTCGTCCGTCGTCGTTATTTTCTCAATGAGATTGGAGACGAGGCGTTTCATTGCTTCATCTCGCGCTACTAAATCGTTTATCATGTCGATCGATTGAATAATAACTAACCACTTTCGTCCGAAATCCGTTAGATGGCGTGTTTTTTTTTCCCGCATTTCTCGATATCTATTTTCCTGGTCTCGAAATACTTTCACCAAAAAGATCATTACGATGTTGGCGATTGCTCCAGAAACTGTTGCTGCTAGGTTGCCAAAAGCCGACATGGTCAATGAAAACGCAAGTACTGCAGAAAAAACAACGACGCACGTTATCCATAAACGATGGGTATTTTCTAAATGCCTACTCAATTGGTTATATTCATTATCTAGATGCGCAGTGTAGAACTTAATAATGTCATCTAGCGCCTTAATACGTTCCTTGTCTCCTCCGAAATAGCTTTGAGCTAAAGGAGGTATAAGCCACGAAAAGGCATTTTTATTGTGAACAGAGGGATTAGACGCATTTTTATTATCTAATCCTATTAAAGTACTTGTCAGAGTATCTGCCAATTTTAATCGTTCATCAGCTAAAGAACTCAGAGTATCCGCCAATTTTAATCGTTCATCAGCCAAAGAATTCTTATTTGAGAAAATAAAAACGTCAGAAAATACATGGCAGCTACGCAGTGCAAGTATTAAGTCCGAAACGCTTCGAAATCTTCCGGCCGGATTTGTCGCGATTGCACGAAGTACTATCTCTTTCAGGTCCGAAGGAATGGCTGGATTTATATTATCTGGAAAAGCTGGCTCCTCAAACATTTTCTTAGCTAACAAAGCAGTAAAATTATTTGCTTTGAAAGGTACATCTCCGGTTAATACCCAGAATAGGAGGTTGCCCAAACCATATACGTCTGTCCGTTCGTCGACCTTTTCGCCTCGAATCTGCTCAGGAGCCATATAGATAGGAGTGCCTACAATATTCCCTGAAGACGTTATTCTTTCATCTGTACCAGCGTCCATTAGTATAGACGCGCCGAAATCCAATACTTTTGTTTCAATCCACTGACCAGACGCGTCGTGGACGGCAAACAAATTATTTGGCTTGATGTCGCGGTGAATAATGCCGACATTGTGAGCTGCCTGAATCGCCTCCATCGCCGGTATCAACCGATCGATGACGTATGAAATTGTCTTATCAGCAAAAGGTTCGGCTTCGAGCGAACTACCGCTTAATAGCTCCATTACAATGAAAAGATTTCTCTCAAACTCTCCGATATCATATACTTGTATAACGTTGGGATGAGATATTTTGAAGCTCGCTTTCGCTTCAAGTAAAAATCTTTTCGTTGACCTCTCTTGAAGACTAAGTTCTGCTCGTAGGCACTTAAGCGCGAACCGCGCCTCAGTAACAATGTGCGTTGCGGCAAAAACTTTGCCCAAGGTACCTTCGCCTATTTCTCGATCTAAACGATACTTCCCCGCGATGACTTGTCCAAGTTTTGGAAATTGTTCCATCGGCTATCTATCTATGCGTTACAAGTTTATATTAGATATAAATTCTCGAGAGTTGCTTCGCTATTAGTCCCCATAAATTTCCTGAGGATGCCTGAAGAGTAGAATTGTGTGATAAAGGTGTAAACGCACAAGCGCCAGGAGGCGGGTGCCCCATTACGGTAAGCATTCCACGAAAACCAATTACGAACAATACTATTAGCTTGCCGCTTGGACTGATCATATGCGCACGTCCTAGAAGAGCAACTGTCGAAATACCGACAAGCCTGGCTGGGCGTTCGTGGATATCTCGGACTGAACCTCGATTTCCGCCAATCGTAAATAGATTTTCGTGGTTGCGCAAAACTTTCGAAAACAAGTGCTTTTTACATCGACTGAGTTTGTGTACACCACGGGGTCCTTAACTCTCCAGTGCATTTGTGTTGGGAGACGCAACTTTTATCGTTTCCCTTTTTTTTGATTCGAATTGAAGACTAATACTATTTACTAATATTAATTCAAACATATTAGCGAATGTATAGTTCTCTGAGTCAATTCCGAACCTGTAACAATTCTCTGGTTTTTGAGGCCCATTAGAATTCTCTAAAGAAGAATAAAACTTCTCGATAAAATCGCTAAGCTTACGACCCTCTTCTCTATTGGTACTATATTGTAATCTTCTCAGCGTATACAGCTTCGCGCGAGAAACATTATCTTCGGAAGAGAACCCTCTGTCCTTCATCGTTGATGCAAGTTTTTTTGACTTTTTGCAGGGACAATTATTCAAAAAGCTTTCGACATAATTTTTAGCTTTAAAATAGTCATCTGCGGGGTCGGCGGGTAGATTACCACTTCTTCTGTCACACCAATAAAGATAAGCCTTAATGCGAACAAAATCCTCAATAGTAAGTGAGGAGAGATATTTGGCATATTCTGCCGGCAATGCTGAAAATGGACACGTTGGTCCGTTTATACATTGGTTTATTATCTCGTCTGCTAAACAAAATGATATAAAACGTTTTGCATCATAATAATTATCGCTTAGAGATTCGTTGTCCTGGCTCGCGGGACAACCTTTGTAATACCAAAACAATTGAGCCTGTATTAATACTAATTTTTGAAGATCTACAGTTGACTTTGATAAAAAGGCCTTTTTTAATTCTGTAGGTATTCTCTTAGCAATTTCGTTTAAAATGTTGCGAGATAGATCGGAATAGATATCTTCATAGACCGCTATCGCTTCATTTGAGATTTCGTTCGGTATCGCGTCAATCTCAGCAGAATCAACTTTATATTTCGTAAGCTTTCCTTCCTTAATTGCACGCAATAAGTCTTTCGCCGCTTCATACTCAAGCTCAAGAGTAACTCTCACGCTACCTGATTTAATTTCTTTGATAACAACCTCTCCGCTAATACTTAATAGATGCCTAATGGCTAGCGCTAAATCGTTCTGTTTTTTACTATCAAAGGTAGTAATATCGTCATTCAATATAAGTTCAATGGGAATTATTCGAGAATAAATACCCGCATTTTGACCGTTTACCGGGATTTTATGAGGGAATGATAATGTTGTAGATAAAATATGAAGTTGACCAATTGGCGGCTTGGTTACGAGAGGTTGGCAGGTAAGTTTTCTGTATAGTTTATCGAATCCACTTTCGTTATCAAGAAGATAGTAAGTATATGAACGGAGCGGTCGCGGTATAAAGGGGATACTTGTTTCCTCAAAGAGAATCGGAATATACTTTTCATTTATCATGTTCGAATCATAAAGATCTTGAATTGATAGGAGCGACTCAAATTTTACTCCGTTTCCCATGGATCGCTTAGAATTGCTACTAGTACTGAAATAGTGCTCTGTACAGACTATTAGGATATATTCGGATCTCGCAAGTTGATTTTCCATCCAAACAGTCCACCCCTCCTTAGGTGCGTCGTCATATTGGTCAATAATACAGTCTATTCCGTTCTCTCTAAGCCAATTTGAAAGGGAAAGAACTTTTTCGCAATGAGAAATAGAATCATGTGAATAACTTATAAAAACTGACGGTTGTTTAAGATTCTTTTCATTCATATTATGTCCGGTAGGCATGCATTATATTATAGAATATAAAATCCTAGAGAATCCAAAGAATCTATTGGTTTCTCGAAAGTATTTATGTGAATGTAGTGGCCAAACCCTTAAAAACTTTCGTTATCCTGGCGTAGCACACAGCGCAGTGTATCATCGAGTTTTCGTTTTAAGTTGCGATAAATCGACGAGCGAGGTGGAAAAACGAGAGTTTTCAAGTAGTGATGTAAAGATGGTACGAAGGGTCGAAGAGAGCAGGAAGCGAGTAGGAAAGTACCTAAGAACACCGAGCGGTTTTATGAAGCTCGCGTCTTGGCGAGCTAATCGAACCTACGTTGATCACGCACACCTACCTACATCAAGCTAACCGATCGAATTAATTGAGGAAACCGGAAATCGGCGATCGGCTTGTAGGGACAAACAGCTTCATCTAAGCTTTTATATACTGCGGTAAATTAAAAAGCTATTGACAAATAACCCCTAGAAATAGTAGGGCAATAGTGTTTTGCGTCCTCAATCCCCCGATATTCTCAGTCGAGCCAAAGGCACCCGGTGCACCTGAAAGTCAATCGCGTTCACAACAAGGGCAAGAGCTACGAATACGTACGGCTTGTGCAAAGCATCCGCGGGCCTGATGGCCGACCGACGCATAAGGTGCTGGCTACCCTGGGAGCGATGGAGCCGCAGATGATCGCGAACCTGCGCTTGGCGCTGGAGTCGGGACGCAGCGGAAAGCCGGTTGTACTGTGCGAACAAGAACAAACGACGCGCCGGGTCCCGGTGCCCACGACAGCGAACCTAGCGTATCTGAACATCATGGCGCTGTTGGATATGTGGAATCGGTGGGAGCTGCCGGATTTGCTGCAGCGGGTAGTAAAACGCGAGCAGGACGAGGTATCGGCAGAGCATGTATTGGCAGCGTTGACGATACATCGAGCGGTGGATCCCGGCTCTAAACTGTCGTCGATATCGTGGTTTTCGCAGACGTGTTTGCCGGAGTTTCAGGGGGTAGTACCGGCGCAGTTCAACAACTCGCGAGTGCATCGTGTATTGGATGCGCTGGAGGGCAGTTTGGCAGAGTTACAAAAGAACCTGCCGCTGTTGTATCTGGAGCACAAAGGCAAACCCAAGGCGCTATTTTTGGACGTGACGGATACGTACTTTGAAGGGCGAGGCTGCGAGATGGCGCAGCGCAACCGGACCAAGGAGGGATTGAGGAACCGGCGCAAGGTAGGGATAGTGATGTTATGCGACGAGCGGGGCTTTCCGCTGCAGTGGGAGGTTGTGCCGGGAAAGCGAAACGACCAGCAGTGTATGAGCGAGATGCTGGGCAAATTTGAGGAAAGTTTTTGGGTAGGTGAAGCCCCGGTGGTATGTGACCGAGCAATGGGTAAAGCCAGTGGGGTTGATCGGCTGATACGCAGTGGCCTGAGGTTTTTGACAGCGATCCCGCGGCCGGAGATGGATAGCTATGAAGTAGAGATCCCGGCGGGTTTATTCAAGCAGCTAGAGCCACAAAGCGAGCTAGACCCGGCGGAAGCGGATGAGCTGGGAGCGGATCTAGAAGAGGTATACAAGAGGTTTGAGAGAGATGTTGACAGAGCGCGAGAGGTAGCGAAAACAGCGGGCTTGGAGCGAGTGGATGGCACGTTGTATGTAAAGGATTTAGGCTACAGTAATCGAGCCAAATCAGATAATGAAATCGCGTGGGTATCGGCCGAGGACGCGGACCCGACGCAGCTAGTGGGAGCTGCCTCAATGGTAGCGTGGGCGCGGATATTCCGGAGGGTTCTTGATTGTGGACAAGTCAAGAGTCGGGCAGAAATCGCGCAACAGACGGGGGTGAGCCGAGCCCGAGTGACCGAGTTGATGAATCTACTGGAACTAGACGAGGCATTGCAGGACAAGCTTATCGCTGGAGATTACGGCCCGATAACGGAACACCAGTTACGCGAGGTAGTGAAGTATCAATCGGCTAAGAAACAGCAAAGCGAGTTGGAGCTATTAGCGGAGAGAAACGAGCAGCAGCCATCGTATGGTATTAGCCGTTTGAGAGCGAAGAAGCTGCGGGTTACGTATACGGAGCCGGTGCGGTGCGTAGTATATTTCAACCCGGAGATGTTCGTGAGGCAGAGGTTACGCGAGCGCAAGCACGAGCAAAAGCTTTGTGAGTTTATAGAGGAGCTAAACCGACGGTTGAGTTCTCCGTACAGCCGGATGGATGAGCACGCGGTGAGATTCGAGGTGACGCAGTATTTGACTCAACTCGACCAGCTGTCGTTGTATGAACTGGGCATTAGTGAGGAGATCGAGGACGAGCGTAAGAGTTACCAGGTAAAGCTGACCCGCAACGACGAACAATGGCACAAGCGGCGCAAGTACGACGGCTTTGTTCTTTTAGTAGCGCATCAGCAGGTTCGGCAAAGCGCGGCCGAACTTGCCTATCGCAGAGAGCCAGGCTCAACGTTTCACAGTATTGGAGTGGAACACAAAACTTCGCTGGACTCACCGCGAACACGGCTGAAATGAATGGCCCGCTTGTATTAGACCCCAATGATGAAGACGATCCCGCGCTTGCTCTTATAAAAGATTTAACCGGAAAGCAGCTTATATTTTACAAAGAATACGGGTCAGCCCTTCGTATTTACGTTGACGAAGAAGCTCTCTGGCTGACCGTAAACGCCGAGTGGTCCAATGGCGCTTCTCGGTGGGAGAAAGGAACAATCGGCGTAGGCTCTCTCGCTCTTTTCATGTCCGCCGACAAC
>JAFGIB010000146.1 GCA_016929805.1 Deltaproteobacteria bacterium
CATGCTCGATGATCGCAAATATCGATCCGAAAAGCGATCGCTCTTACTGTATTTTTATTCGAGTTACTTCTCACGAATCATTTTTTGCCTCCGTCCCTTCAGATCGGCTAGAGTTTCGCTACTTTTCGCGAGCGAAGCGCTTTACGCCGACGGATTTTTTGCAGCGTTATGGTAAATAATCGCGCATACTCATACGGCCTACCCGCTTATAAAGAGGTTTTTTACATTCGTTGCGCATTCACATCGGACGCTATGTGTGGCAAAGATGTTGGGGTATGAGACAAAAATAATCAGGTGAATTGATGCGCAGCTTATCCCGGTATATTCTCACTTTATTTATCTGGGCGTTGACTCCTTTAGCTACTCGCGCAGGGGGGTTCGAATACACCGGTGCCGGCGCGCAAGCGCTCGGTCGCGGCGGGGCGGTGGTCGCTCGAGCGAATCATCCGATGCTGCTCGCCGACAACCCGGCGGGTCTCGCCGAGCTGAGGGGTACGCAGTTTTCGGTCGACTTCAATCTGGCCTTCTTCGACGCCTGCGCGGACCTCGACGACCATTACGGTTGGCGTGTATACGACGAAGAGCAACCTTTGGAATTGCAGGATCCCAATGCGGATGACGCTCGACGTTTGGACATCGTGTCCGCCAGCGAGTTGGGGTCGGCCGAGGAAAGTTATTACGTTTATCCACTGGATCGAATCTGTTCGGACCAACGCGTCGCGCCGCTTCCTCAGTTCATCCTGGCCATGCGTTTAACCGAACGTTTAGGCGTCGGCGCAGGTTTGATCTTCCCAGCCGTGCAGTCGACGGGTAGCTGGGGCGGTGAAAACGGGATCATCCATCTGGTCGAGAATGACGACCGGCCCGCGGCGATCCGTTATAAGAAGTACCACCGTAACATCATCGGGGTTTTTCCAACCATCGGTGTGGGTTATCGTTTTCTTGACCAGGTCCGATTCGGCCTCGCGCTTCAGTGGGGCATCGTCGGTATCGACACCAGTTTTAATCGAACGGCGACCGCGCTGAAAATTGAAAACGGCTCATCCCAGTATCCCGCGGGCGATTACGATGCCAATCTTGTGGCTGAAGTGCACGCCGAGGATTTCTTTATACCGTCTTTAACCTTTTCAACCCATTTCGTACCGATCGACGCGCTCGACGCGGTAATCGCGTTTAAGTGGCAGGACGGGTTCGATGCAAGCGGAGAGCTGGATATGACCACCGGCTTTTTCGATCCCGGATTGGTCACCCGTCAGATGAAGGATCTCAAGGTGCTCGAGGCGACTCAGGGTATGCCTTGGAAGTTTAACGTCGGCGTGCGCTACGCTTATCGACTACAACCGCGTCCTCACGGTACAGGGTCGGATGAATCGGACGAGGCCCTGGGAGGCCCAATCCACGACGCGCTGACAGATGAGCTGTGGGACATCGAGCTGGACGCGGAATATCAGTTCAACTCACTGGTCGATTCCCTCTCTTTCAGGATCCGAGGCGTAGAACCTGAATTCGAGGACCTCGACGGAGAGGTGTTCGCTTCCCCGGACACATTGAGCGTTTTCAGTCTGGGTGGGAATTGGCGAGACCAGATTTCCCTCAGACTGGGCGGCACCTATAACCTCGTGCGCGGTGTATTCGGGGCGAGTGCCGGCGTCCATTACGAAAATCGGGGTCTCGATCCGCAAGACTTATCGCAGGACTTTTTCTGGCCTCTCGAGCGATTGGGACTCCACCTCGGTTTTATCCTTCGTATCCTTAGAACGATCGACGCGAGCCTTTCTTACGCCCACATCTTTCAAGAGACCGTCCGAGAGGATCCACCAGAAAGTCAAACGCGTGATCGACGGGACCCGGCGATCGACGGAACCTACCGATCGGATTTCGACATCATAGCGGCCGGGGTCAATTGGCACTTCTGAATCGCCGCCGCCCCCCACTGATATTAAATAGAATAAAGACGTCGCCTTAGTTCACTTTAAGATCCGTCGGCGCAAACCGCGTCGCTAGCGAAAAATAACGCGAACTAAGGGCGTGCTCTTTTTTGGCCCTCACATAGGGTGTACCGATGGTTCGCGCAAAAATAATTTCGCGTTGTAGCGCCCAACTCGGGGGCAAATGTGTGAAAGCCTCCGAGCACCGACGCCGATACCGCCTTCGTCGCTATTCGCTTCCTGTGCGTTGTTCTGTCCAGGAGGATGCGCCGATACCTCGCTTACAATCGCACTCTCTATCGCGCTTTCCGTTCTACCCGCAACCGCCCTTGACGGCCCGCTTCCTTTGTAAAACCACCTTTTTTATGTAGTGATACTTGGTTTTGGTTTTTTCCTGAACAGCAGACTCGCCTGTTTCAGCGCGGGTTTGCCTGTCCGAGGAGAGACATGGGTCGGGCCATTTTCCGATTTCCAGCTCGGGGTACGCCGCGCCGGCGCGGCTACCCACCGCGAGGTTAAAGCGATAGCCGATGCGCTCGTCGGCGGCGGATTTATTTCTTGTATCGCGTTTGCTCGCGACGCATTGAGGCAAGGGATACAACTCAAGCCAGCGGTTGATCCCGCCTTCGATGATATACAGATTGATCACGCCTTGCGCCTTAAGCGTCTTCCAGGCCCCGAGCGCCCTTTGTTCGCCGTTCGAAACCAAAAACGAAATGGCGTTGTCGGGAAAGTCCAAGAGTCTTTTGATAAAAGCGGGATCGGCGATTTCCGAGCCCGAGACCCGTTCTGAATCTCCAATGTGAAAAAGGTTAAAGTCGCGCTCATCGCGCAAATCAAAAATACGTATCGCCAAGGCGGTATCGCTCTTCAGCTCGACGACTTCCGCGGGGTGTACAAATATTGATCGATTCCGTAGCAGCTTGTCGGCCGACGCCGCGATCTGTCGCCACCGTTGTTCGGGCGTCGGTTGTCCCTTGGCGATCAGCGCGACACAGCCGATGAGTAAAACAAGGGCGGCGAATAGCTTGCGCGGCTTATAGGGAATCAGCCGGATGTGTGACCACGGGCGTTTTTCGCCGAAATAGGCCTCGGCGATTTCCGCGCCCCAAAACATGCCGAGCGCCACAAGCGCGAGCAACAACACGACGACCCCGGCCGGAAGGCCGAGCCAATCGGGTAGGGTGAAACGTCCGAGATAGGTCGAAAGAAAAAAAGGTTCGAACCGAGCCACCGACTCCCCGAAGAGATAGACGCCGAAAAAGGCTCCCAGTACAAAAAATAAACCGTCGATCTTGAGGGTCGCCGCCGCCACGAGAGAGGTACCCGGACAGAACCCGCCGACGATAAATCCCACACCCATGATGAGCCCTCCGACGATTCCGGAAGCGAGATAGGTGGGGTTTACCCAGATACGGCTGAAATCGAGCAGCTCGAAGGCCGAGGCGAGATAGACGAGCACGCAGGCCACGACGATGGCGGTGAACATGACCTTGAGAACCGTCATGTCCCTGAAATAAAACTGCGCCGCCAGCTTGCGAGAGTCGCCGAACCCCGCCATCTCCAGAACCGCCCCGAATCCGATGCCGAGCACGGAAAATACCAGGGCATAGCTGAACGCGTTTAAGGAACTCGCTAAATCAAAAGGAGCCACGGTTTATTCCCCTGCTAGAATCATATCTATTCGTTCCACAGCCTTCGGACGAACCACGCCAATAGATAGGCCGAGCCGAACACCGCCGCCATGAAGGCGAAGCTGCCGACCGCGAGCACCGCGCCTCCGCTTAGAGCCTGCCCCGAGGTACAGCCGCGAGCCAAGCGCGCGCCGTACCCCATGACGGCGCCGCCCAGAAGCGCAAATACCAGCCTCGCGCCCGAAGAGATGCGTGGTCCTTTGCGCAGCTCGAATCGCAAACGGCGGTTGACGAGTCCCGATAATAGACCTCCTAAAAACGTTCCCGCCAACATATACACGCTGTAATGCATGAGCGGATTTTTATCGCCGCCCGCGAGCTCGGCGAAATAGGCGACCCGATCCACGTGTCCCGAGGCGATCCAATCGAGTATCGCGGTTTGAACCCGGGAAATCGCCGCCGACGCGCCCAAACCGCCGCCGGTGATATAAAAGCTTAGAAAAAGAACTATGCCCAATAAAACCCCCGCGGAATAGGGATTGAGGTAGGGTCGAGGTGGTCTCTTTTCCATACGATTTCTCCTGATGCAATGTCAGCCTTTTTCAAAATGGTCGTAGCCGGTGATCATGGTTTTGAGCTCGGCTCCAACGCTCGCGCCGGTGGTGATGAGATAGTGGTGAAGGACGAAAAAGCAGAGAAACAGCCAAGAGCCCAGGTTGTGCAGCGGCGCGACCACGGTCAATCCACCCAAAAAGGCGTCGACGCCCGGCCAGCGAGACGCGCCCCAGATGAGCACGCCGGTGACTATCTGCCAGGGCAAAAGGAGGCTGAAAAGCGCGAGATAGGTGAGCTGTTGCAGCGGGTTGAGCCGGCGTTTGGGGGTCTTGACCATGGGATTGGAAGCGCCCCTGAATATCCCCCTTAGGTAGTAGTCGAGTTGCCGCAATATGCGCTCCAACAGGTTGGATGCGGCGGGGATATACTTCTGCAGGGTGTTCGTGGTCAGATGATAAAAGAGCGTGAGAAAAGCATTCGCCATCAACGCCAAGGCCGCCCAATTATGCGTGGTCACCGCCGCGGCCATGTCGAACCAGGACCACGCGGGACCGAGGTGTATTTTGAAGCCGGTAACCAGCAAAACCACCCCGCATAGGGCCATTATCCAGTGCCAAACCCTATCATAAATCGAATAAACATAGGCGCGCTCCGCGGATTTTTGCTTCTTCACGGCCCGCCGCCGATTGACCACCCGAACCACGCCGTGCAGCAAACACCCTAAAAAGACCAAGAAAAAAAGACCGAGGCCGAGTTTGTTCGTGGCATCCTGGCGGGAGAGGCCGAAAATGTGAAACCCCAAAGGGCTTTGGGCGGGAAGATAGGCGAGCGCGTGTTCGGGAAGGCTGGTAAATCTTCCTTCCACGATCACGGACGGGGATTTTTTCCAGCGCACGCTCGCGCCGTGCGGCTTGTACGAGGAGAGGGGAAAAATCTCCACCAGGCGCGAATGCTCTCCGTGACAAGCGTCGCAGTCTCGCTGTACCTCCTCTTTTTCCATGACGCCGTGCGCGACCGCGATCGTTTCCACCACGCCCTCGATGCGCGGGTCGATAACGCCCAAGCTTATGAGGCGTTCGGTGATTCCCGCGACTTTATCCGGCGTATCGAGGCTAAGCTCGTCGCGCTCCAGCTTTCCGTCGCGGTCGATATCCAGAAGCTTCACCACAGCGGGGGCATAGCCGGTCCTCTCGAAAAATGCCTTTTTCACGAGCTCGCTCGGCACACGGCGCTTATTCGACGCCGAGACCCAAGCCCAGCGCGTCACGAGGTTGTAGGGCGCGAACCTCTCCAACCCATCAGCGCCTCGGGTGGGCGCGAGCAGTGGTCGAAAGCCGTTGATATAAGCGGCGGCCAAAGGCTGATCGCTCTCTTGCCGCAGGGCGCGGAATTCCCTGCCCGGTCCGCCGTCGGGCAAGACCACCGTCTCGTCTATCATTTGGTAAGCGGGTCCGCGCAGCTCGGGTATATGACAGGCTTGACACGACAGCGTGCGTAGATGGCGCGCCTTGAAGGGAAGAAAGTCGTGCACCGCGATAGGTTCGTGGCACGCGCGGCAATCGCTTTTCGGCAGGCGATGGTCAGGACGAGTGAGGTATTCCGCTATGGTGACTCTTCGCGGGTCGAAGCGCAGGAAGGGCATCTCGTCTCGTTTACGGGCGGTATGCTCCGGATTGTTGCTCGCGAAATGGCACTCTCGACACTCCACCAAACGCGCCGCGTGAACGTCCCAGGGAACGGAAAGCTCCTCCTTACCGCGAATATTGAGAAAGGAATCGGCTATCTTCTGCCACGAAATAATCGCGCCGGTTCCAAGGGTTATCGAGTAGTACGACGAGATCTCATCGCTGAAGCCGGTTTTGACGAGATCCTCGGGTATTATAAGAGGTTTTACATCGGAATGAACCAGGCCGTGGCAGCTTCCGCAGTGCTCGCTTCGAGGCCCTCCGATGCGAATGCTCTCGCGTTTAACCCAACCCCGTTCGTCCAATTTCCAAGGGTCTTGATCCAGCTTCTGACCGACGATGTGGCAATCGACGCAGTCGACATCGACCCGGCTGGTTGGATGGCTGCTGTGTTTATCGATGTAGTCGACGTCGTGACAAGCGCCGCAGCTCTTTTCCGAGGAGAAGGGCTGACCGCTCTCTAACACCAAAGCGCCCTCTTGATCGAAAAGCGGAAAGGCCGGATGGATCGGGTTGACGTATTGCTGAGCGAAAGCCGCGTTCGTCCCACCGACCACGATCACGCCGCAGGCCAGCGCTACTGATGGTATCAACGAAATTCTATTCATCGGCGTCCTCCACTCTTCACCGGGTCGCCCTCGTAACCAAGCGCTTTCCAGTCCAGACGTGAGCTCTGTCCGTGACACTCTTGGCACGCGAGCGCTTTTTTCGCCGGGGCCACCATATGCGAGAGCGGCCAGAACATCTCGGTTCGAGTAAAGCCATACGCGCCGCTATATTTTAGATTCGAAGCCTTCGCGCCCAGACGCAACGCCTGGTCCCAGTCAAAATCGCTCCAGTAGCCTCCTTTGCCCGCGGTCATCGGAGTCAGCAAATAATGGAACGTCTTGTCGTAGTGTTGTAGAGCGCGATGGACCTTGAAGGGCCAGATCTGAGCTTTTGGATCGCGAATATCTCCCAAGGGCCGGTTGATCGGCGTAACTTCCTCGGGCTTGATGCGATCGCCTACAAGATAGCGATCCATGCTCAGATTAAACCAGTAGTACTCGGGCACGATCTTGGCATCGTAGACGAACTCACCCTTGATTCGAAGGTAGTTATGCTCGTCGTCAACACGGGTTTTGTCACCGGCCTTGCTCCAATCCCAAAAGATCTTCGTAGGAAGCTTTTTCGCGACCGCTGGAATATGACAGGTTTGGCAGGCTACAGACTGAAGATGGGAATTGATGCGTCTGTCCGTATGCTGAAACCCCTCGTGACAGGTCGTGCACTTTAGCCCGTTGCTATGCTCTACGCTGACGGAAAAGGCGCGGCCTGGAATATTGTGGTTTTGAGCCCGGTGGCAGTCGATGCATAAAAAGTCGTACCGGCCCATGTGGACGTCGTCGCTCGGGTACGGATTTTCCAAGGTGCTGTCGAGGTCGCCGTGCTTAACCCCTTGACCGCCGCCCCCATAGTTATGGCAGGTCGCGCAGTTTTCGCGTTTGGGAAAGCCGACCGATTTAGCGACTTGCACGAGATCGGTGCCCGGGCTCGGAACCCCATAAGCGCCCTTTACGTAACTCCCGGAGCGTTCGTGACACACCAGGCAATCGACATTTTCTTGCCGTTTGAAATCGAAGCTGTCATCGGCCCAACCGTATCCAGCATGGCATTTCGTACAGGAGCTTTGGTTGCCGGAAACGGAGATACAAAAATTATTGATCAGGTTCTTCTTACCGATCCTCATTTTATTCGGCCGGCCCGGTATTTTTACCTTTGAGCTCAACCACGTCCAATGCGAAGTCTTCATAAAATCGGAAGCCGCTGTCGTGTGGCACTTTAGACAAGCCCGGGTGACCGCCTGAGCGGTCTTAAATGGTCCCGAGATAACCGACGCGTGATCGAAATGCGCCCGCGCTTCTTTCTTAAATTTTGGCGACACCCGTTCTGAACGCGACGTGCCACAACCGGTAGCGAAAACGATAAGAGACGCCAGCACCAACAGAGCGCGCCGGTGTTTTGCATTCGCCTTTCTCTCTAGCATGACAAGCGTTATCCAATCATTTTCTTATCTATCGCTCCGCGGTTAGAGCCTGCAAACGGAATAAAGGGTTCGCGGTGATCTGTTTTTAATGTTCGCGTTCGATAGGGTATCGCATGGTTAATGGCGTACAATCTAGCCTCGAGCTTGGCGATTTCCTAACTAAACCTTAATGTTGCAAAAAACGTCGAGCGGAAACGCGAAAAAAGCGCTGAAATAAGGGCGCGCGCACCTTTTTATCAACCCGAGCTTAGGTCTCGCTGTTTTTCGCGAGCGAAGCGCTTTACGCCGACGAATTTTTTGCAACGTTAGGGTTTATAGAGCGCTCTCGATAGGCAATGCCGCACGGACCTCTTCGCAATTGACCGTATGAGGAACCTGAGCCATCTCGAATATACCTATATGGGTATCGTAAACGACATTACGATCGTCCAGCAATTGTGCTTCCGCAGGGGTACAATCAGCCCCATCCTTCACATGGCATCCGATCACACGCGATTCTAACCTGTAAACCACCGCCCACCCGGTCGCGGTAGTGCAGCTCGTACGCGTACCCTCGAGACGCATAACGGCTCGTGTTGCTAAATAGATTTCGTCGGCATAAGGCCCTTCACCTTCTGAATTCTCAATACCAACGGTCGGGAGCTTGTAAGGATAATCGCTCCGGGGAACAACCGTGATGCCGATTTTTTTATCGCTATCGCTATCGACGTTGACGGCCACCAGGTCCTGACCTCTGGCCGGCCACGGATCATTTATAACATCCGCCGTGCGCCATCCGAGTACCATACCGGTCAGATCGGTGAAATACGCGGCGTCGTCTCCGCGGCTACTGTAAGTACCGGTTAGGGTAGTCACCGCCATAATCGAGCTGTTCCACATCCTATCGGGTATGACGGTATTCATCAGTAAGCCGGCCGAAGTTGCCGATTCCAAGTCCGGCGTCACTATTCCACACAATTTACTTCTATTATTCATACGGTAGGCCTCGTCCGAGCCGGGGTATTCCTCCGCCATATCGCGAGACCTGAACCACATATGTAGTTCACCACTACCCGCCTTAAACGCGGTATTAGCGGACCACGATACCTTGACGATAACGTGTATAGCATGGGTCATGATCCGACTCATCTCGCAGTCCTCGCTCTTACCAACCGTTTCGCCCCTTTCCTCCGTTCCGAAGGTCATTCCGCCATCGGCATCGACCATAAACATAACATCCCCGGCGGATATCGCGTGTTGACCTGGATGACTCGTTCGATCGACATCGGCGGCCGTCAAGCCATCTATTTCAAATTTCTCTCTTTTGTCAGTGTCGCTAAAGTTTCCACTAATGATCTCTTTTTCTTTTCTGTTTTCTTGAAAGCATCCGATGTTCAATAGCATGAGAGTGAATAATAATCGCCATATTGCTTGCACGATACTCCCCTCCTTTAATATTGAGTTGGCTCGACGGTCGGTTGATCGGGTTCCGTTATCCAACCTTTGTCTACTGTTATTATATTTTTTAGTAAAAAATATCCCCTATGAAAAACACACTTCGCTATGCCCTATAATAGAAGCATCGTTAAGGATTCGTGTCCCGGCGAAGTATGGACGCCCGATATTATCCATGGTCGAAGTAATATTTCCTCTTTTCGTTATCCCCTCTTTTCGTAACGTTCGCAGGCGTATTAGCTGGTCCGTCAGCGCTATGAGAGAAGCATTAGATATTGTCTGATAGCGATTTGTCAAGAAGATAAAGTCTATGAGGACTAGTCTTCTTCTGCGGATCTATATCCGGCTATTATGCAAAACCCGTACTTACCGACGACTTTTCTTTATATTTCAAACACTATTACCGCTGCGCAAAGATGACACTTTCAATAAATAAGACGATTCTGCATAATCGCGTTTGACAACAGGGGGTAGGCCAAGGCGACCCTGACGTGTCGTGGGGCCACAAAGGAGTTGGATATCATGTTCAAGTGAGGTAAACGTTCGCGAATGAGGGCAAACCGGAAATCATCACCGACTATGAAGTTCATGAAGTAAATCGTTCGGACGTGAATAAAGTTTTGCCAGTAGTCGAGAGACTTGAACAATCGGACCGAGCGCCTGGTTACTTCTCACGAATCGTTTTTTGGATCCGTCCCCGCCGGATCCCCGCCGGACTGGCTTATCCGAACTATTGTGTCACGTGTTGAGGTCGACGAGCCGAACGACGACGCGCGAGTGTTCTCTGCGAATTTAGATGACTCGTCCGATGAGGAATCCAAACCGGAGGAGGCTTCCCGATGACCGGGCCGGAGAGAGAAAACAATAGCTCAGCCCGCGTCGTTTCCGGAAAGCTCCATCCCGTGCGAAAAGGTGGCGCGAAAACATTTGTCCAGCAACCACCCACAAAACCGGAATCCGTCCGTAGGCCCGCGCGCGTAGCTCTGATGCTCGCTCTGGCCCATAAGATCCAAGACGCCATCAATCGCGGCGTCGTCCGTGATCACGGCGATGCTGCTAAGAGGCTCGGGCTTACCTGGACGCGAGTGACGCGGTTGCTCGATCTCACGCTTTTGGAGCCGGAAATCCAGGAAGAGCTCTTGTTCGCGGAGTCGGTAGACGGGGCGGAAACGATGAGCGAGCGGACCCTTCGCGTCGTTGTTCAAGCCGAACGTTGGGCTATGCAGCGAGAGGTGTGGCGCCAATTCTAGGGTCGGGGCTAAAGCAGTAAAGCGTAGAGCCTGTTCTCAATTCCCAGCAGTATTCGTTTACTATTTGCTCGTTTCTGAGGATAGTGAGACGCTAGCGACATGTTAAAAGCGAGTCGATTCGGAGGCATAAAAATCCGACCTTTGCGCCCAGGTAAGACAATGTCCGACCCGTTATCTCTAGCCCATAACTTCGCAACACACCTCGTTAAGGACAATAAATCTCTATATCTGCAGACCGAATCCACGGATCTATCCGTTCATCGGGTCGGACGGTTCAGTGAGTTATGGATGTCTGAAATCGACGAAACGGTTACGCGCGGACAACGTAGTCGACAAAGGCAGTTAGCCGGAGGACCATCTGCAAGATCGACGAATTTGTGCATGACCCGCCCCAAACCGGCTAGCAAAGATACGGAATCTAAAAATGGCGAACCCTTTCTTCGATCACCCGATTCTTAATTCCCCCTTCGATTGCCCGCGGCGGTATTGGGAACTCGATGCTCAGGGGCAACCGACGCAACGGTTTATCGAAGCCCGTCGCCGAGCCGAGTACATTACGCCGATTCCCAAGCCGAAGAAAAGGAGAGGGGTTGATGGTGCGGCACAGCAAAATCTACTCTTCGATGAAGGCAAAGCGATTTCGACGCAGGAGCGGCAATACGACCCGACCCCGATCATCAACCAAGTCCGCGACCACGTGGAGCGGTGGCGGGCATGGCCCAAGCCCAACGAGTGGCAGGTGACTCCGGAAACAGCTCGCCTTCTCCAGCACTGGCGACATCACAAATTTAGTAGCTTCCGCCCGTTCTTCTGCCAAGTTGAGGCGGTCGAAACGGTTATCTGGTTGACGGAGGTCGCGTCCCAAACAAAGAAATTCAAGTTTCTTCTCGATTACCTGGCAGCGGCCAACAAAGACGCTAATCCGGAACTTTTGCGTTTGGCCTTGAAGGCGGCCACCGGCACCGGGAAGACGACGATCATGGCGATGCTGATCGCGTGGCAGACGATCAACGCCGTACGCCGTCCCGGTAGTAAGCACTTCACTCGTGGTTTTTTGATCGTAACGCCGGGCCTCACCATCAAAGACCGCCTACGCGTCCTACAGCCGAACGACCCTGACAGCTATTATGCCAACCGTGAACTCGTCCCTAGCGATATGCTCGACGACGTAAAACGGGCCAAAATCGTCATCACCAACTACCACGCCTTCAAGCCGCGGGAACGCACTGACGTGTCCAAAGGTACTCGCGCCGCAATCGAAGGTTGGCGCGGCGAGCATCTACAAACCCAGGAGACCGAGGGCCAAATGCTCCAGCGGGTAATGCCCGACTTGATGGGCATAAAAAACATCCTGGCGATCAACGACGAGGGGCACCACTGCTACCGCGAAAAGCCCAAAGACGCAGACGATGAAATTTTGAAGGGAGAGGAGAAGAAGGAAGCCGAGAAGAACAACGAAGCCGCTCGGCTTTGGATCTCCGGCCTGGAAGCCGTGAATCGCAAGCTCGGCCTAACGCGCGTTATTGATTTGTCGGCGACGCCCTTTTTTCTTCGCGGCTCCGGCTATGCCGAGGGCACGCTGTTTCCGTGGACCATGACCGACTTTTCGCTCATGGACGCCATCGAGTGCGGCATTGTTAAGTTGCCACGCGTTCCCGTCGCAGAAAACATCCCCGGTGACGAAATGCCGATGTTCCGCAATTTGTGGGAAAACATTCGCAAGGACATGCCCAAGAAAGGGCGTAGTAAGGGGGAAGAACTAGACCCGCTCAAACTGCCAACCCGGCTCCAGACAGCTTTGCAGGCGCTATACGGGCATTACGAGAAGACGTTCAAGCTCTGGGAGAAAGCTGGCATCCCGGTGCCGCCCTGTTTCATCATCGTATGCCAGAACACCGCCATTTCCAAACTAGTTTACGACTACATCTCGGGGTTCGATCGGAAGAACGAAGACGGTTCGACCACGCCGGAGAACGGAAGGCTCGCACTATTTCGCAACTTCGACGAAACCACCGGCAACTCGCTCCCGCGTCCAAACACCCTGCTCATCGACAGCGAGCAACTCGAAGCCGGAGACGCGTTGGACGACAAGTTCCGCGCCATGGCTGTCGATGAAATCGACCGATTCCGTCGCGAGATCGTCGAGCGTACTGGCGACCCCCGCGCCGGCGAGAATCTCACCGATCAGGATCTCCTCCGCGAGGTCATGAATACTGTTGGTAAGCCCGGCCAGTTAGGCGGCGCCATCCGGTGCGTCGTCTCGGTTTCCATGCTCACGGAGGGTTGGGATGCGAATACCGTAACCCACGTTCTCGGCATTCGCGCTTTCGGCACGCAGCTCCTATGCGAGCAGGTCATCGGTCGAGCCTTGCGCCGCCAATCCTACGACCTCAACGACGAAGGGCTGTTCAACGTGGAATACGCCGATGTGTTCGGTGTTCCTTTCGACTTCACCGCCAAGCCGGTCATCGCCCCGCCGCAACCGCCACGCGAGACTATTCAGGTCAAGGCCGTGCGGCCCGACCGCGACACCCTCGAGATCCGCTTCCCGCGCGTCGAGGGCTATCGCGTGGAGCTACCAGAGGAACGGCTGACCGCTCTATTCAACGATGATTCCGTTTTGGAACTCACTCCTGATCTCGTCGGGCCGTCGATTACACGGAACTCCGGCATCATTGGCGAGGCCGTGGACCTCAACCTGGAGCACCTCGGCGACATGCGCCCGTCCACCTTGCTGTTCCACGTCACCCACCGGCTGCTTTACACCAAGTTCCGCGATCCGGGTGAAGAGCCCAAGCTTCATCTTTTCGGTCAGCTTAAACGCATCACCAAGCAATGGATTGACTCTTACCTCGTTTGTAAGGGCGAAACCTATCCCGCGCTCCTGATGTATCAGGAACTGGCGGACATGGCGTGCGAGCGTATCACCGCCGGGATCACGCGGGCTTTTGTCGACGAGCGCCCGATCAAGGCGCTACTCGATCCGTACAACCCCGCGGGTTCCACCAAACACGTCCGGTTCAATACCTCGAAAGCCCTCCGTTGGGAAACTAGCTCCGAGCGCTGCCAAATCAACTGGGTGGTTCTCGACAGCGATTGGGAGGCGGAGTTCTGCCGCGTGGCCGAGTCGCATCCCAAAGTCCGGTCCTACGTGAAGAACCACAATCTCGGGCTCGAAGTGCCCTATCGCTACGGTTCTGAGACACGTAAGTACATTCCGGATTTCATCGTGCTAGTCGACGACGGCCACGGCGACGACGATCTCCTGCATCTGATCGTCGAAATTAAAGGCTACCGCCGTGAGGACGCCAAAGAGAAAAAAGCCACCATGGAAACCTACTGGATACCCGGCGTAAATAGCGCGCGCACCTACGGCCGTTGGGCCTTTGCGGAGTTCACGGATATTTACGAGATCGAATCGAACTTCAAGGCCAAGGTGAAAAGCGAATTTGACAAGATGATAGCGAAAGCAACCCGGCAGCTATGACAACGACATTATCACATCCGGATTACCCTGCCTTCCTCGCGGCACTGAAGGAACGCATCCAGCACGCCCGCACTTCCGCCGCCCGTATGGTCAACCATGAATTGGTTATGCTCTATTGGGACATCGGGCGGGGCATTGTGCAAAAGCAACAGACGGCCGGTTGGGGCGATTCGGTCGTGGAACGTCTGGCCGCGGATCTACGGGCGGAGTTCCCGGACATGCGCGGGTTCTCGTCTTTCAACCTCTGGCGCATGCGGCAATTCTACCTGGAATATTCGTCGCCTGAATTTCTGGCGCAGGCTGCGCCAGAAATGAAGAAGGCGCGCGGAAAGTTTCTGGCACAGGCTGTGCCAGAAATCGTTTCGCCAGGCACGGCGAACATGAAAGCCAACCCCGACGCAGTTCTTGAACAGCCTGTTCAAAAACTGGCCCGCGACCCTGCTTTCGACCCGAAGACCGTAATTCTCGCGCGGGTTACGCGAGAATTACTAACCCCGGTGCCGTGGGGTCATCACGTCGAATTGCTCAAGAAGGTCAAAGCCCCCGCTGCCCGCATCTACTATCTCCGCGCCACCGCCCAGCTCGGTTGGTCCCGCAGCGTCTTGCTCAACCAAATCAAAGCCGGAGCTTACCAGCGAGCGGTAAAGGAAAAGAAAACGCATAACTTTACTCTCGCCCTTCCGGAACACCTAGCGGAACAGGCAGACGAGATGATGAAGAGCCGTTACAACCTCGAGTTTCTAGGTATCGGTAAGGCGTTGAAGGAGCGCGAGCTGGAGGACCGGCTGATCGAGCGCTTGCAGCAGTTTATCTTGGAGTTGGGTTATGGCTTCTGCTTCGTCGGACGCCAATACCGTCTCGCGCTTGGCCGAAAGGAATACTTCGTGGACCTTCTCTTTTACCACCGCTTCCTCAAGACCCTCGTCGCTTTCGATCTGAAAATCGGACCCTTTGAGCCGGAGCATGCAGGCAAGATGGATTTTTATCTTAACCTACTCAACGACAAGGAACGCGCTCCAGACGATCAACCCTCTATCGGCATCATTCTCTGCGCGGAAAAGGACGACATTGAAGTTGAGTTCGCGCTCAAGACAAAAGCCAACCCCATCGGTGTTGCAGAATACCAGCTTCAAGCGCGCCTACCTGCTGAGTATAAAGGCCGCCTACCCACCGCGAAACAGCTTGCCAACGCCGTACGCAATGCCCTCCCACCCGGGAAGGGGAAGTAATCATGGCCAAGAAATCTTCGAAGAAGACCGTTGAAACCCTGAAGCATGACGCGGATAAGCGAAAGAACATCCCGACTGCCGAGTTTCAATCCGTTGTGAAAGCAGAACAGCAAAGCCCCATCCGCGTGGCCTACGAGCGCCGCAACCGCGACCTCGACCCGCAGCTTGTTTGGCGCGGGAAAGATGAGCAGGACTGGAGCGATCTCGTCGTCCACGCCCCGCCGCTCTACATCCAGGAAAAAGTCCATCCCAAGGTACTGATCGACGATCTTTTACGTCGAACCGCGGATAGGCGGTCTCAAGAGCCCGGCTACCAGACCGATCTGTTCGCCGAATTCAACGGTCTACCCGCGAGCGTGGATAAGACCGACTTCTATCAGCACGAACAGAACTGGTCCAACCGCATGATCCTCGGCGATTCGCTTCAGGTCATGGCCAGCCTGGCCGAGCGCGAGGGCCTACGCGGCAAAGTGCAGTGCATCTACCTCGACCCGCCCTACGGCATCAAGTTCAACAGCAACTTCCAGTGGTCCACTACGAGCCGCGACGTGAAGGACGGCAAGGCCGACCACATCACCCGCGAGCCTGAGCAAGTCAAAGCCTTCCGCGACACCTGGCGCGATGGCATCCATAGTTATCTTACCTATCTCCGGGACCGCCTCACCGTCGCTCGGGATCTACTCGCCGATTCCGGCTCCATCTTTGTGCAGATTGGCGATGAAAACGTCCATCGCGTCCGGGCGGTGATGGATGAGGTGTTTGGGGATACAAATCACATCATCGAAATAAAATTCCGAACGACAAGCAACCGGACTGCTGATTTTTTACCATCGATATTCGACACGATCGTCGCTTACGCGAAAGACAAGGCGCAGTGCAAATTTCGCCGCCCCTACAAAACTAAAGACTTTGCTGACGTCTCTGAAGACTCTTACGGCTGCATCGAAACGAACACATTCGAGTGGCGCCGTTTAACTAAGGAGGAAAAAGAGACGCCCAAAGAAACAGAGAAACACGGAGTGCTGTTTGGTCTTGGAGACCTGACTTCCTCCCACGAATACATTCGCGACGTGTTTGAGTGGCAGGGAGGTTTCTTCGGTCCAAAGAAGCGTTATTGGTCTACGTCATTGGACGGTCTGCGACGACTCGGGCGCGCAAATCGGCTCTGCGATGTAAGTGAAACCTTGCGCTACAAGAGAATTTTCAATGATACACCCGCTTCGCCGTTAACAAACGTTTGGGCCGATACCGGAAGCGGATCACAAACGGAAGAGCGGTTATACGTGGTACAGACAGTCTCCAAAGCGGTGGAGCGCTGCCTCCTCATGTCCACCGACCCCGGCGACCTCGTGCTCGACCCGACCTGCGGTTCCGGCACCACCGCCTGCGTCGCCGAACAGTGGGGCCGCCGTTGGATCACGATTGACACCTCGCGCGTGGCGTTGGCGCTAGCCCGTGCCCGAATCATGGGCGCGAGATATCCGTATTACCTGCTGGCTGATTCCCGCGACGGCCAAATCAAGGAAGCTGAAGTCACCCGCACCGCACCGAGTTCGCAGCCGGTACACGGGAACATCCGTCACGGATTCGTCTATGAGCGCGTACCGCATATCACGCTTAAATCCATCGCCAACAACGCGGAGATCGACGTCATCTGGAAGCGATGGCAACTCGAGATTGCTCCGCTTCTTCAACAGATTAGCGCGATGGTTAGTGAAGAACGTCCAGAAGCTAACCACAGATCACAAACCACTACCCACATCCTCAACGAATGGGAAATTCCCCGAGAGCGGCCTTCCCACTGGCCACTAGCCACCCAGCCACTAATCACTTCCTTCTGGCAAGCTCGCATTGCCCGGCAGAAAGAGATCGACGCCTCCATCGCGGCCAAAGCCGAGTTCGAATACCTTTACGACAAGCCTTACGCGGATAATAAGAAGGTCCGCGTGGCCGGTCCATTTACCGTCGATAGCCTCAGTCCCCACCGCGTGTTAGGCGTGGATGAGAACGATGACTTGATCGACTGCATTGCGGATTCGAAACTCGGCTACGGCGCTAAACAGTCCTTCCCCCAAATGATTCTAGAGAACCTCAAAACCGCTGGCGTACAGCAAGCGCACAAAGAAGACAAGATCGTCTTTACCGCGCTTACCCTTTGGCCCGGAGATCTCGTATGCGCGGTCGGCACGTTTGAAACCAGTGATGAGTGGCTAGTGGCTAATAGCCAGTCACAAGCCACTAACCACAAGCCACTAACCACTGCCCGCAAGGCGGGCATCTTCATCGGCCCTGAGTTTGGCACAGTGCAGCGCCCTGACCTCGTAGCCGCCGCCCGCGAGGCCGGTGACGCCGGGTTCGATGTGCTGATCGCCTGCGCCTTCAACTACGAGGCGCTTACCACCGAGTTCAACAAACTGGGCCGCATCCCCGTTCTTAAAGCCCGAATGAACGCGGATCTCCACATGGCCGACGACCTCAAGAACACCGGCAAAGGCAACCTCTTTGTCATCTTCGGCGAACCGGATGTAGAAGTGACTTGTGGTTTGTGGTTAGTGACTAGTAATGGACGGATGGTAGGGCATTATGAAAGCGTTAAAGAGTTATCGGGAATTTGAAGTTTGGAAGAAATCAATCGACTGGGTAGCGCAGATCTATCTGGCTTCAAAAAGCTTTCCACCCGAGGAGCGGTTCGGGCTAATCAGCCAATTGAGGCGGGCGTCGGTGTCGGTGCCGTCCAACATCGCGGAGGGAGCGGCGAGGACGGGAACAGGGGAGTTTCTGCAAAGTCTGAGCGTGGCCAGCGGATCACTGGCGGAAGCGGAGACACAACTAATCATCGCAAACCGTCTGGAGATACTGCCGCCGGAAAGACTCGAAGCCCTGCTGCTCCAGTCCGAGGAAATCAGCAAAATGCTCGGGGGACTCAAGCGGTCACTGGAATCGAGACGCTGATAACGTCCGATTTCCCTCTCTCACTAACCACAAGCCACTACACACAAGTCACTATCCACGGCGTGGACGTCTTCCATCCCAACACTGGCGAGGTCCGCAGCGACGGCCCCGAAGGCATCACCTGCTGGTTCATCGACACCGACTACAACGAGGAAAGCTTCTTCGTCCGCCACGCCTACTTTCTCGGCGCCAACGACCCATACGGCGCCCTCAAGACCACGCTCAAAACCGAGGTCAACCAAGAAGCTTGGGCGACCTTAAACAGCGCCACCTCACGCCCCTTCCAGAAACCAAAGAGCGGACGCATCGCCGTAAAAGTGATCAATCACCTCGGCGATGAAGTGATGAAGGTGTTTAAGATACCTGAAAATTGACCGCGATTACTAAGCTAAAGAACCGCATATGACTGATATAGACAATGGAAAGCTACATTTGAAATCGCTGCACAAACGTCATATTGGCTTAACGCCAGCATTGAGTGAGACCTTTTTCGAAGCTGCTTCGGTTTGTTTAGATCGACACCACATATCCCCTGTTGAAGTCGAGATTTTGCGAAGTGGTATTAGGAACACACGTCGAGTGGAATTTACTAAGCCGACAGATCGCGTCTTGAATGCTTGGGCAAACGATATCGACACTACAGAAAATGGGGCGTATGGTGTCTGCTTAGCCGCCGTAGAGGCCGAAGAACATCTTGTTGCGGTAAGGCGTGCGGAAACATTAACGGGGGCGGACTGGTATGTTGCTCTAATAGGATCCGCACCGGACGACTTGGAGAACTGCTTAAGACTGGAGGTTTCGGGACTCGACGCAGGAAACCGATCCGATGTGGAAACGCGTTTATGGCGAAAGGTTGAACAAACGAAAAGAGGCGCGAGTAATTTGCCAGCAATTGCTTCTGTCGTAGGATTTAAGGAACGACTTATAGCAATCCAGAAAGTGGATTACAAATGACCTGGGCTGAACTTCACGGCGAAAGCGAGAAACTCGCGGCGGAAGCTCAATTGGCTATGCGAGCACGTAATGCTGATAAGGCAATCGAATTGTACAAGCGTGCCGCCGACCTCGAATGGCGTGCTTACAATTCACTCGATATATCAAAAGAAAGAACTAGAGGCATCACAGCGGTCAGTACTGTAGCGCTTTGGTTTAAGGCGAATGAGTATACCCGAGCTGAGCAGTGCGCGTATTCGGTTCTCGCCGATTCTTCTATGCCTGCTTTCGCGCGGGATGATCTAAGAAATCTGGTTCAAGCGATCTGGACAGAAAGCTCCAAACAAAAAGCGGGGGTCACCTTCAGTCCCGGACACGTATTAGTATCCGTGAGAGGCGGAGAAGTCGTTACGGGAGGTGCTCCTCTCGATTTGATCATAGATAAAGTTCAAGCGATACAATCCTTGTTTTATAGAACCATAGAGTTCCTGAACAGTGTCGCATTTCGGAAGCGCGGCAGGCCTTCGAAAGAATTGCAAGAATCCTGTCGCCCTTGGTTATTTCAATCTGCTCCTGGAAGTTATCAATTTTCAGTCGCGATTGAGAGACCCAAACAACTCGATTTATTTAGAAAAGAGGTCGAGCCGGAGCAGGTCGCGAATCGCTTTTTGGAGATAGTTAGAGCTTCATCGTATCAGGACTCTACGCAACTAGAAAGATTGGTACCAGATGAAAGATATCGGGACACGTTCTTAAAGCTAACACGAAATCTTGCTCCGACCGGAAAAAGCTTTGACCGCATTGAGTTCCGTTCATCTGGCGAAACCCGCCCTGTTGCGCTTGGAGTTGAGGCCCGAGCGAGTATTAATCAACAGTTACGGAACAAGCCTCGCGGCGTAAAGACAGGGGATCAGAATCGAGTAGAGTTAAAGGGAACGCTAAGGGCAGTACATTTGGACAAAGACTGGCTGGAGATTGTCACAGACGACGTATCTACTCGTATAGTAGGACTCCAAGATACAGTTGATGACGTGATCGGGCCGATGGTGAATAGGTTAGTTCTCGTACGAGCTTATCGCGTTTTGAAAGTTTATAGATTTCTCGATATCGAACTTATTGAGTAACCGAACATTTGAGAAGCGAGTTATGGACTTTCTTATAGCCGATACCTTTACCGATGGCCTCGCGCGTCTGACTAGAGATGAACAGAGGGCAGTCAAGACAACCGCCTTTGACCTTCAAATGAATTCGGATAGTCCGGGTATTAGCTTTCACAAGCTCGACAATGCAAAAGATAAGATTTTCTGGTCGGTACGGGTCAGCTCGGATATTCGACTTATTGTGCACAAGACCCCGGGAAGCCTGCTTCTGTGTTACGTGGACCATCACGACAAGGCCTACCAGTGGGCAGAACGGCGGAAACTGGAGACTCATCCCAAAACCGGAGCGGCACAGTTGGTAGAGATTAGAGAGACTGTAAAGGAGGTTGTAGTTCCGGTTTACGTGCAAAGAGAAGTTATCGCTATCGATAAACCAGCGATCAAAGAGAGCCCGCTTTTCGCCGATAACTCCGATAGCGAACTGCTCGGATATGGCGTTCCTGTTGATTGGCTGGACGATGTAAAGAAGGCGACCGATAGCACGCTACTAACCTTGGCGGATCACTTGCCCACGGAAGCGGCGGAGGCGCTACTGGAATTGGCAACCGGCGGTAAACCTCGCGTACCTCAGCCCGCGATTCCAGCAGGGAATCCGTTTGAACATGCCGATGCCCTTCGCCGGTTCCGTGTGGTGACGAACGTCGAAGAACTGCAGCGCGCCCTCGAATACCCTTGGGAGAAGTGGACGATCTTTTTGCACCCGGAACAAAGGGAGTGGGTGGCGCGCGACTACATCGGGCCGGCGCGAGTTTCCGGTTCTGCGGGCACGGGCAAGACAATCGTAGCGATACACCGTGCTGCCCACCTTGCGCGTGTAAATCCCGACGCCCGTGTTTTGTTGACGACTTACTCCGACGCCCTGGCGAGCGCGCTCCAAACCCAACTGAGGCGATTGTTAAGCGGCGAACCGCGTCTAGCGGAACGCATTGATGTTTACTCCCTGAATGCCATCGGCATACGGCTCTACAAATTACACGTTGGGCAGGTAACGCTTGCGAGCCGCGAGGAGCTGCTCGAGTTGGTGAGAGAAGCGGCGGCTTCCGTGGATGGTCACAAGTTCACCCTGCATTTTCTGCTCACGGAATGGGAACAGGTTGTGGATGCGTGGCAACTGGAAAACTGGGAAGCGTATCGCGATGTGGCGCGCTTGGGCAGAAAGACGCGTCTGCCAGAGGCACAACGTGCGGTGCTGTGGTCCATCTTTGAGCGGGTGCGTGCCGGGCTGAGAGCCAGAGATGTGGTCACGTCAGCGGGACTATTCACCGCGCTAGCCGCTCGACTTACCAAGGCCAAGAATGCTCCGTTTGATTTTGCAGTTATCGACGAGTCGCAGGATATCGGTGTCTCCCATCTGCGGTTCTTTGCCGCGTTGGGCGGCGACCGTCCCAATGCGCTTTTTTTCGCCGGCGACCTGGGCCAACGTATTTTCCAGCAGCCTTTTTCGTGGAAAGCCCTCGGCGTGGATATTCGTGGTCGCTCCCGCACGCTCCGCGTCAACTACCGCACCTCCCACCAAATCCGGATACAGGCCGATCGGTTGCTCGGCCCGGGGATGACCGATGTCGACGGGAACAACGAGGACCGAAGCCATACGGTTTCCGTGTTCAACGGGGCGCCACCTACGATTAGGGTGCTAAAAACCGAAAACGAAGAGAACGCGACGGTCGGAAACTGGCTTTCGGAGCTAGCTAAAATCGGAGTATTACCTCACGAGTTCGCCATCTTCGTTCGATCTCCCGCGCAATTGGACCGGGCGAAAGCAGCGGCCAAGCAAACAGGGATGGCTTTCAAGATTCTCGATGAGCACGTCGAGACCGTCAGCGGCCACGTCTCGATCAGCACCATGCACCTTGCGAAAGGTCTTGAGTTTCGCGCCGTAGCGGTAATGGCCTGCGACGACGAGGTCATACCATTGCAGGAGCGTATTGAAACCGTCGGCAACGCCGCCGATTTGCAGGAGGTATACAACACCGAACGCCATCTGCTATACGTCGCCTGTACCCGCGCAAGAGACTATCTACTGGTCACAAGCGTGGCTCCGGCATCAGAGTTTTTGGACGATCTTGTACAAGCTATCTAAAGTAGCTTAGGCGCGTGTCATAGCCGATCATCATATAAAGCGAGCGAAAGGATAGACACATGAAAGCACTGACTCTTCGACCCCACTGGGCGTGGTTCGTGGTAAACGGCTATAAGGATGTCGAGAACCGTTCATGGCCGACGCGGCTGCGCGGTCGCATCTGGATTCATGCCAGTTCTAGCTCCGTGACCCGAGCCGAATACGCCCACTTCCTTAGTATCTGTAAAGATAGGAGAATTAAGAAAATCCCCAGACGTGAAGAGATCCGTTTTGGCGGTATCGTTGGTAGTGTAGAGATCGTAGATTGCGTGACCAGTTCGCGGTCATACTGGTTTAGCGGCGAATACGGATTTGTTTTAAAGAATGCCCGTAAGACCCGGTTCAAGTCGATGAAGGGCAGATTGGGCTTCTTTGAGGCTGGTTGATCAATTGCCAGGACACAGCCTGGGGAAGCGTTTAGTTGGCATTAATACAAATAAGAAATCAACCCGAGACGGTTTTCGCTTGTGCCTGAAGCCCCGAATCGGCCGAGCACGCGACACGGCGCGAGTTACGGCCGGTAGCGTGGCCGATTGTCAGAGGTCCCGCGGCGTATGTCGAGGTCCAAGAAGCCGTCCCGGCACTGCCTCTTCTGAAACCAGGCGATAGCGGCGGCGACGTCGGGGTCGGCGGCTTTTAGCGCGAATTTCGACTCAACCACGCGACCAGATTGTCGAAATCATCACGCAGCCGCGCGAGCGCTCGAGCGCGGTGGCTTACCTTGTCCTTTTCTTCAGCCGATAATTCACCAAAGGTCTTTTTTAACGGCGGGTAGTAGAACACCGGATCATAACCAAAGCCATTGCTTCCGATGGGTCCGCTCGTGATGACCCCTTCGCAACGCCCGCGATAGATCAAGGAGTCTCCGCCGGGCGCCGCCACGCAAATAACGCATTCAAACGCCGCCTCCCTATCGCTTCGGCCTTCCAGCTCTCTGAGCAATTTCATATAGCGTTGCTCCGCGCTCGCGCCGAATCCCGCGTAGCGCGCCGAGTGAATGCCCGGCGCTCCGCCCAAGGCCTTGACCAGCAAACCGGAATCGTCGGCCAGCGCGGGAAAGCCCAGCGCTTCGGCGACAAAAAATGCTTTCTTATAAGCGTTTTCTTCAAAACTTCGCC
>JAFGIB010000147.1 GCA_016929805.1 Deltaproteobacteria bacterium
CAGTTTGAGATTTATGTAGTTTTCTTGCGAAGCTGTAAAAAGCGGATGTAAGGGGGAGATACTGGCTGTGGAGGGCTGATTACGTCAGGCGGCGCCTCGGATGGAAATCCGGCGGCGCGTTTGGAAGGCGCGAGCTTTACATGAGTGACACTGCCGCCACCCGTTTCACTTCCGCTTTGACCGCCTTGACCGCTCAGGCTACTGGCCGCGCTACCGCCCGATACGCCGTTATTGCCAGTGCCACCGACTATGGCGTTGATGGTAGCGCCGTTGCCCGCTCTGCCAATAACGGATGACCCTCCTCCGCTTCCTGTGGCGATCTGTGCGGTGGTTCCGCCGGCTCCGATAATTGCGGAGGCGCTTCCCGCCGTATTCGGATTGTTAGGCTGGCTGGCGGGATTACTCGATCCACAACCCGAATACGCTACGCATGATAAAACCATCGTCGCTATAAACCCATATCGTGCTTCGCCGGTCATCATATTCTCCATGGTCTCCGTTAGAAAAGGAAGGCGCGAATACGTCTCTTTATTCGATATGATAAGAACGCCATACGCGTTGAGCTGCTATCGGTTGCTTGCAGTTGCTCGACACTTCTATATCTACCGTTCAAGTCATAAACCGTTAAAGATCTATAAGATAAACAAATAAAAATACTAAACAAGCGACTCTGCCCCGGACATAAAAAAAGATACCAAGAGTAAAGCGTCGCGATCGACCGCCGCGTCGTATCGCATTGCCTCTAATTTACTTCCCTCATCACCAACCGACGCTCAGCGAGCCACCATGCAGCCGAACCGATTGGGTACTAAGAGGTCTTTTTTCTCTCGGGTTAAAATTTGGCATAACTCAACCCCGGCGCGTACTTCGTAGAGCTCTAAGATTTGATAGTTCGGCTCATTTTGGCTGTCGTTTTTCTAGGTCCGCGAACCGTTACCGCCGTGCTACTTCGACGTGTCCTGATTTCTTTTCAACTCTTCGGCGCGAAGCTCTTTGCGCAACACTTTACCGACCGTACTCTTTGGCAGTTGATCTCGAAACTCAATTACTACCGGGAGCTTATAGGTAGCTAGCCTGCCTTTACAATACTCGATGATCTCGTCAGAAGTTGCCGTCTGCCCCTTTTTGAGCACCACAAACGCCTTGATCGACTCACCGCGAGTTTTATGGGAAATCCCGATGGCACACGCTTCTTCGATTTTCGGATTCGAATATAGAACTTCGTCGATCTCGCGCGGGTAAACGTTGAACCCGCCCGAAATGACCATATCCTTCAACCGGTCGACGATATAGAAGTACCCTTCGTCGTCCATGGTAGCGACATCTCCCGAGTGAAGCCAGCCATCTTTTAGAGTTTGCGCAGTCTCTTGCGGCATGTTCCAATACTCTCGCATCACCTGCGGCCCTCTAATGATGAGCTCGCCCGATTTGCCAACTGGTACATCTTCGCCGCGTCCTTCGATGTCGACGATGCGGCATTCGGTATTAGGAAGCGGTAACCCAATGCTTCCCGGTTTTCTAGTCCCGAGGAACGGGTTAATATGGGTAATCGGGGAGGATTCCGTCATACCAAACCCTTCGCATATGACCGAAGTAGTTTTGGCCTCCCACGCTTTGATTACTTCGACCGGCAACGGCGCACTGCCACAAAAACACCCTTTGACGGAGCTTATGTCAATTTCGTCGATTCGGGGATGATTGAGGATTCCGATAAACATGGTCGGCACCATCGCGGCGTGGGTCGGTCTAAATTTACGAAACGCTTCAATCAGCGCGTCAGGATGGGGCCGGGGAACGAGAATAATTTCGCCTGCCAAGTAAATCGCGTAGTTCATGGAGGCGGACAGGCCGAATACATGGTAGAAAGGCAACGCGCCCAGTAGCTTTTCTTTACCCCGATTGCGATAGAACTCCGGAAACCACGCGCTCATTTGTTGGACCTGCTTACTGAGGTTACCATGCGTTAGCACAACGCCTTTAGATACTCCGGTGGTGCCGCCGGTATATTGCAGTTGGGCGACATCATCGAAGGTAAGTTTTACCCGCGGCGGCGTCGGCTGGTATTTCGCTACCAGGTCCTTCCATCGATACATGTTGGGAGCGCTTTTTATTTCGACGGCATTGGCGGCCGGTGCGGAGGATTGCCCTTCGGGAAGCGGGAGGTAGTCGCCGAGCGAGGTGTAAATGATCTGCTTGATGCGCGTCTTAGGCCTAAGATCGATGTTCATATTGGCCGCCAAGTCGAGAGTGAATAGAACCTTGGCGTCGGAATTGGTGTACTGGTGTTCCAGCTCTTTGGGCGAATAGGTCGGGTTATTCATGACCACAACCGCGCCGATTTTAAGGGCGGCGTAATAGGCGACGACACAGGGAATGGTGTTGGGCAGATGAATCGCGACTCGGTCGCCTTTCTTTATTCCAAAATCGGTTAAGCAGGTCGCCATACGATCGACCGTGTCTAATAAATGACTGTAGTTCAGTCGATAACCTAGAAAGTTAAGGGCGTTGTTATTGGGAAACTCCTTGGCCGATCGATCCAGATATTCGTGCAAACAAACGTTCTCGAAACTAACCGTTTTCGTCACCTCGGGATCATACCGGTCGAGCCATGGTTTGTTTGTGTATGCAAGATTACCCGACATATCACCTCGAAATAGCGTGTTTAGTTTGGTACCCAAGAACCGTTACGCGTACATGCTCGAACAATTAATGCGAGTAAATAGTACACGTTGCCCGTGAATACGGCACTATCGCAAAAGGCCAGAAGATATGTTAATAACGGTCAAAAACTATGGTATATTATCTATACTGTCTATATGGGACACGGACCTGGGTTAAATTGGCCTCTGGAGCGACTTAAGGTCCCCCTGGTACGCGAACCATAGGTTAATACTGCGCGTTATGCTCGGAGCGACGACCAGAATTCCGGAAAAGCCAACAGTCTCGGTACTCTTACTTTCTCCGCTCTTGAAAGCGATTCGAAAAGGGGGGGTAAGCGTCGACGCGCTTTTCGCTCGCGCGGAGCTTCGGCCGGAGATAGTTGGAGATCCAGATAGCCGCGTTCCCTTTTCCAACTGGGTGGCATTATGGCGTTTAGCAAGCGAAATGTCGGGCGATCCCGCGCTCGGCATCCATGCGGCCGAGGATCTCGAACCCGGCGTCTTCGGGGTCATTGACTACGTGGCGCGTTGTAGCGGTACGCTGCGCGGAAGCGTGGAAAGGACCTGCCGCTACTACCCGCTAATCCATAATACCGCCAGGCCGAGCTTAGAGGCGCAAGGTGATCGATACCTGTGGAGCTATAATCTGCTCGGCGGCCTTCAGTACCCGCGGGTGCTCGCCGAGTACGCGTTGGCTTGCTGGCTGGCTATTTCGAGACAGGGGGTGGCGTCCGAGTTAAATCCGCTGGAGGTTCATTTCGTCCACGGGCAGTCCATCAACATGAGCGAGTACCGGCGGTTCTTTCGCGCGCCCGTGCGGCTCGGAATGGAGCGCAACGCCATGGTGCTCGATTCGCGTACGCTCGACTGGAGCATAATTAATGCCAAAGCGGGGCTCTGTATGATTCTCGACCGTTACGCCCAGCAACTGCTAGAGACACTTCCCGCGGACAAGCGCCTGAGCGACCGAGTGCGAGAGCTGATAGCCGCCGAGCTTGCCGGAGGGGACCCGAGCGAGGATTGCGTGGCGCGAAAGCTTCGTATGAGCACGCGTACCCTGCGCAGGCGGCTAAATCAGGAGGGGCTCACCCACCGGAGTCTTCTCGATCAGCTTCGCAATGATCTGGCCGCGCTCTACCTGAAAGAAAAGGGACTCGCCGTGAGCGAGGCGGCTTTTTTGCTCGGTTTTGCCAATACCAGCGCGTTTCACAAAGCATTCAAGCGCTGGACCGGCCATACCCCTATGGAATACCGAAAGCAATCGCCTAACGGACGTAGCAAAAACGAATAGTCTGCGTTAGAAGCGATTTTAAGGCAGAGACTCGGAACATTACGTGTCCGCGGTGCGAGGCATAGAGCTTTATTTTGAAGCGAGTCTCTATACTTATCGTTTTGTTTCGTATTGTTTTATTACTAGTACTATTAGAAATACGCCTACGCGCAGTACACGACCTACAAGTAAGACGCTGCGATGAAATGGATGAGAAGGGAATAGCCGGACCGAACTTTAATCCGTCGTTAATCGCGGATCGCTACCGGGTAGAAAAAACTCTAGGCGAGGGGGGTATGGCCGTGGTCTATGAGGTGCTCGACCTTCAAACGGGTCAAAAACTGGCGCTCAAACGCCTGACGGTAATAGACAACCCGGAAAAGTTGGCAGAAATCGCCAAGTACTTTGAGCGCGAGTTTCACACATTGGTCCAGCCAGCTCATCCCAACGTGATCGAAGT
Organism: Deltaproteobacteria bacterium; assembly: GCA_016929805.1. GTDB lineage: Bacteria > Myxococcota_A > Polyangia > Polyangiales > JAFGIB01 > JAFGIB01. The sequence goes on from JAFGIB010000147.1 coordinate 4,391, forward strand.
CTACGACTTTGGAAAAGACGAAAGCGGGCCCTATTACACCATGGAGCTCTTAGACGGGGGCGATCTACGCGAGCGTGCCCCTGTGCCCTGGAGGACGGCCTGCTCGCTTTTTATCCAAGTATGCTCCGTGCTCGGTTTACTTCATTCGCGACGACAGTTGCATCGCGATGTAACGCCTCGCAATATTCGTTGCACTCGAGACGCGAAGGCGAAGCTTATTGACTTTGGCGCCGTTTCGCCCATGGGCCCTTGTAAGCAAGTGAAGGTTCTTCATGTTTCCGAGACGAACGAGTAGAGCTTTCTATCAATTGCAACGCGCTTTTACATATTACGCTGCGGTAGCGAGGTTTTCGCGAACAATTTTAGGATGGCGAGCCGCTATCCGAAGTAAGGCCGCAAGTTGACCTGTCATTTCGTAGACATGGTACTTGTGTTTCAAAACCATCCGGAATACTTCCGCCGTGGCGGATATCCATCCTAATTCGCAGGGCGCCGCCGCCACGGCTGAAGCGATTTGGGACGTCATGCTCGACGCATGTGTCGCACAGCCGAGTTCGAATAGCTGCTGCAGTATTGACTAACTTTTTTGTTGTTTTCAACCTAACCGAGATAATTCATCACTGAGCGAGCGGATCGCTAAGGTATTCGTTATCACAGTGTTATCGGCGACCGAGCGAATACGGCCTGTATTTGTGAGGGAAGCGAAAGCGCTGTGATGACGAATACCTAGCGAGGCATACCGTTTGTGGTGAATTATCCGGGCTAGCGTGAACCGGCTTGCATTCGGTAAGCAACCGGTGTCACGCCTAGCCACCGTTTGAATGCTTTACCAAAAGCGCTAGCACTGGAAAAGCCTAGTCGAATCGCTACCTCTTCTATCGAAAGGTGCTGATTCGAAAGGTACCTCAAGGCGAATTCCTTTCGGACATCGTCCAGTATTTCGGAGTAACTTGTTCCCTCGTGGCTAAGGCGACGCTTTAGCGTCGGCGCACTCATATGAACCTGTTTGGCGATTTCGTTTATGCCGAATCCCTTGCGGCCCAACTGCCTTATCACGAGCCGTTGGACTTCGACGCTCGCCGACAACGATTGAAACTGGTCATCGAATTGCCTTTTCACCTCTTTGTCGAAAACGGTAAAGAGATCGGTATTCGCAAGAGCGACTGGACGGTCGAGCAAAGACGGAGCGATAACAACGGCGTTGTACTCGGCATTATACCGTACCGGCGCTCGTAGTATCCGCATGTATTCGTTCGCGTAATCGGGTTCCGGGTGAATGACGTGTACCTCGATCGGTGGTACGAAGCGCCCTAGGAACCGAGTTATTGCCGTTAACGCTGAAGAGACCAGATAGTCATTTACAGCGGCCAACGGCCTGACGACCTTGTATCGAAACTGCCAAATTGCTTTGTCGTATTGCTCGATTAATGCGATATCGCCTAAATCGTCCAGCAATTTGATGTACTTGCCGCAATAACGCATCGCTTGACGCAAATCAGAGCAATTAACGGCTGCATGGGCCATTATTCCCCAATCACTGACCTCGATCTTTCGTCCGGCAAGCAAGCCTAACAACGGGTTACACGTCCTATCGATGGAAACCTGCATGAGTTTCCAAGCTAGGGCGTGCGGAATTCGCGCGTCCGGATTAGCTAATACAGTCGCTTCAATTCCAGCTTCTCGGAGTACTTCAAGTTCGACTCGATAGCTTTTTAAAATCCTAGTAAACGGCCAGATCATCCGTATTGATACTGTTGCGGAGGTCATACGCTCTATCGATTCTTACATCATTACGATTTACGTGTTCCTGCTACCGGCCGTGATCCAAACGTGTCACGCGAACAAGCCGAGTCGGAAACGCCTCGACACGTCGTCAAGATCGCTGAAAATATGTACATTATACTCGATTTTATTAGTAAATACAAATACCAGTAGAATCCAAAGCAGCCAGAGTTGTATTGGCAACCGTGCGCTCGGGCATTCTTACGATTTACCTGCGCAAACGCGATGTCCCTAAATTACTCGTTGCTTCGATTGGTCGAATTTCAAAAAACGGATCCTACGCTTTTATCCATATCAGGAAGCATAGTGGTCGAGGATGGCAAGGATCTCGCGTCGTGTACACTTTTAGAATCGAACGAAAACGTCGGCTTTTTTTGAGGAAATCCATCGGAAGAAAACCAATTTATGAATCGAAATCGAAGCTTACTCTAACTTACGGTTCGTATCCGGTAAGGGCCTTCTCCCACTCCGATAACGAACCGGAAAGACAAATTTTCGAGCTTATAAGAGGATGTGTCCGTATTCAATTGTGCGATAATTAGATCACGGGTAATCGCGACGCTTTAACGTAAAAACGAGTTTAGTCGCTATTTGTTCCGATTACAGATGGTAAGTAGCTCAAGTGTCTCCCGCAATCGCTTGTTTCGGATAGTGATAAGGTAAATGGATTCAGTTTTATTTTGCCGATTGGTGGCACTCGATCGAATTGGAGAATGTCGGTCCAGAGGTCTGTATATAGACAAACGCAATCTTTGCCGAATCGCAAGGCATAGCCAGGAGGCGTAAATGAAGAGTGCGAGATACTTTTTTATTGTTGTTTTCTTGGGTTGTTCTGCCGAGACCACAGACTCGGAGACGGTATCCGTTCTTAGAAACGTCGATTCCGGAGATATCGATAATGGAGGCAAAGGTGGTGTTTATGTGACGACGGTACCGACCGGTGGAAGCGGTGAAAACAAGGAGGTTCAGACCCCGCAGACAGAGCTCGTTCCCGTCCAGACTCCCGAAAATGATGCCGGGCAATGTGGAAGCGTGACTGTGGAAGCCGTTGTCGAAATCATCACGCAGCCAGGAAACCTGCTAGTCATTTTTGACCGTAGCATGAGCATGAGCAATGATTGGAACGGGCAGCCTCGTTATCAAGCTGCAGGCCAAGCCTTGATCGACGCGGTAACGCCCATGCAAGATCTATTGACCGTGGGTGGCGTTTTCTTTCCCAGCCCGCCCTCGGCTACAGGCGATGCTGGTACACCGACCTGCAACGTCGTTGACCCCTTTGCCTGGATACCTCCCGACGGCGCCTGTCTAAACGCGTTTACCGATCCCAACGCGATGCTCGCCGCCATAGGCGCTTCGTGTGAGGTAACCGAAATCACCGCGGACGATCAACTCACGTTTCGATCCGGAGCGGAGTTCGTTTCGGAGCTTCCCAATAGATGGCTACTTCAAGGCGATGGACCGGGCATGACCCCGCTTGAGACAGCTGTCACGCAAGCGGATAGCGCGTTAGCCTCCACACCCTTAACCGGTCCCGTGGCGGTGGTCATCATGACCGACGGAGAACCGAATTGCGGCACGAATCCCGATAACGTGAACAACATAATCGCCAAATGGGCTACAAACGGGATCAAGACCTACGTGGTCGGACTACCGGGTTCTACCGAAGCTTCAGACGTACTGAATCGATTGGCTGTCACGGGGGGTACCGATGCGTTTATTGAACCGAGCGATCCAGCCGCGTTGCAAGCCAGATTCTCAACGATTGCTGGTGAGACCGTCAAGTCAGGCTTTAAGTCCTGCGAGATCTCACTACAAAAAACTGAAGAGGCGGACCTCGATAAGCTTCATCTGGTTGTCACGGAGAATGGCCAGGAGAAAGACGCTCCGCGGGATCTAAACAACGGTGCAGGTTGGCGCGTAAACGCGGATGGAACCGTCGCTACTATGTTTGGAGGGCTGTGCGACGACGCAAAGAACGGTCGTTTTACAAGCGTACGTTTTTACTTCGGATGCACGGATCTGCCGCCGCTAATTATCGAGTAGTCACTTACGTATTCTGTTTTAGCATCCCAAACCGAAACGTCGTAGGTGCGATAAGTGCTTGAATTAGATCATTCTCTTTAGCGAATCGCATCTTCGTAGAACTATTATAAACCATATGGAGCACTATACTCATGAGAGGAATCATCGAGGGTTGGAATACGAGCTAATCGAAAATATCGATTCGTCCGGAAAAACCCAATATTCTTTGCATACCCGGTAAATATGCTTCTCATAGAAGAATATAAATTAGCGGATTCCCGTAAGTATAGGCTCGGATGTAGCTTGCAACTTCGTAAGTGTAGATCGTTGTTTATGGTCATGATTGTGAATGATCGCGATAGGGAGTGGGTTTATGAAAAGTAGTGTTTTATGGATTGCAGTGGCCGCATTAACTTTCATCGAATGTGAAAGTTCCTCAGTGCCAGCCGACGGATCGACAACTTCTTCAGTCGACGGTGGAGGCGGTGGCGGAATGAACTCTGGGGGTAACGGTGGCGGTAGCGGTGGCGGTAGCGGCGTCGTTCCCGTCGATAGCGGCGGTGTTCCCGACGGTAGTAGGGTCGGAACCGGACCCGGCGAAGCGGGGATTGCTGGGACTGAACCCATCGCGGGTGCGGGTGCAATCGGTGGCGTCGGAGCCAGCGGTGGCGCGAGCGCCACGGGCGGAGTCGGAGCCACAGGAGGGAGTGCAGGAGCTGCCGCGGGTGCGGCGGGAGGCGAGGCCGGGACCGGCGGCGGAGGAACCGACGAAACGCGAGGCTGTGACGACACGACGCTCTTGGAGGTACCATCGGACACTTCTGTCCGCGGACCCTGGCCGGTGGGCGAAATAACTGTCAGTTTTGGGAGTTTATCCGCTGTCGACGTCATGTATCCGGCGCAGCCCGGAAGCGAAACGGGCAAGTCTCCTATCCTCTTTGACGTGCGTACGACACTTCCCCCTGCTGAAGCGGCAAAGATTCCAGACGCCAGGGCGAGCCACGTGTCCGTGGACACCTATGCGGACCTCCCCATCGATGCAGATCATGGACCTTATCCCGCCGTTATCCTGATGCACGGAACAGCGTCGTTTCGGATTGCATCCGCGACAACGCAAGCGCATTGGGCGAGTCGCGGATTCATAGTAATGGCCGCCGATCACCCCAATCTATGTTTGAAAGACATGATCGCTTTGTGCGCCACAGTCATTCCTCTCTCTCCGCTCACCTTGAGTACGGATATCGATGCCGAAATAGCCGCGTTGCAAAATCCCAGCGGTTCGTTGTCGTTCCTCGCTGGCCACGTGGACACGACTCGGATCGCACTTGCTGGTCACAGCGCGGGAGCGTACGCCGTTGCGCAGTACTCCAACAAGCCAAACGTCCAGATGGTTATCCTGTTGTCGGGTACTATGCCGGTCGCTCCTTCTGTCTCTCTCAAATCCGTTCTGTTCGTCAGCGGCTTGGACGACCTCGTATTGCCGTACGAATTCGGCATTGGCCTGGGAACGATTCTATATGGCGGCCCTCAAATGCTAGCCTATGAAGGATCCCCCACCCCCAAACGAATACTCGGCATCACGGGCGGCGGTCACCTGGCAGTTACCGACCTCTGCCAAACGAATGCGAATGGCGAGACCCCTATGGACGTGATGCTGGATCCTACAGTAGGAGTAGGCTGTGTAGGAATACTTCCCTTACTATTTGACTGCGGAACCATCAATTGGAAAACGGGAGTCGATATCGTGAGCGACATCACGGTAGCGGCGCTTGAAGAAACACTGCACTGCAAAGACCGATCGTCAGCGATTTCCAGTATCGCTTCCCGTCACCCCGAAGTCGGTGATCTTCGGGAATCGCTCTAGAGGTTGGACTCCCCGATTGCAGACCGTTTTTCTTATCGTCACGATACGTGCGTGTCCTACCCTGCTATGCTAGTGTATCATTAAAAGGTATGGACGCACCTGACAGCAAACTCAATTCGGACATCATTGACGGACGATATCGGATAGAGAAAATCCTGGGCAAAGGCGGTATGTCGGTCGTCTATCAAGTGCTCGACTTGGTCAGGGAGAAATCGGTAGCGCTCAAGCAGTTTTCCCCAAAGGAAAAGATTGATGATCGAGGAGAGCATACCAAGGCGTTCGAGTATGAGTATCTTACCTTGGCTCAGCTGGCGCATCCCAACGTCATTACGGTGTACGACTACGGCAAAGACGAAGTAGCGCCCTATTATACCATGGAGTTGTTAGACGGTGGCGATTTACGCCAGCTATCGCCGATTTCTTGGCGGAAAGCCTGCGCAATTATCGTCGATGTATGCTCCGCTCTCGGTTTGCTTCATTCGAAGCGCCAGGTCCATCGGGACTTGTCGCCGCGCAACATCCGTTGCACCAGAGATGGCAAGGCTAAGCTAATTGACTTCGGCGCGATGACGCCGATGGGTCCCTGTAGGCGTGTAATCGGCACTCCCGGGTTTACGGCGCCGGAGGTGTTGGATTTGCAGCCGTTAAACGCGAGTACGGATTTATACTCGCTAGGCTCTACGCTCTATTTCGCCTTGACCCGTCGTCGCGCTTATCCGGCGCGAAACTTCGCCGAGTTGCCTGAAAAGTGGTTGATTGAACCGCTGCCGCCTTCTAGTTATGTTACGGATATTCCCAAAGAGCTGGACGATTTGACTTTGTCTCTGATGAGCTCTGACCCGTTGGCCAGGCCGATAAACTCGGCCGTAGTAATCGAGCGGCTTAGTGCGATTGCGGGATTGAAGCTGGACGATCAGCTTATTGTGTCCAATGCCTATCTCACTACGCCATCATTGGTGGGACGCGAGCAAGCGCTGGCTCGTTTTCGTATCCAAATAGCGCGCTCGCTCGCGGGTCAAAGTTGCGCGGTCCTGATTGAGGGAACATCGGGGGTTGGCCGCTCGCGATTTTTGGAGACCTGCGCGTTAGAGGCGAAGCTGTTGCGCGCCGTGGTACTAAAGGCGGACGCGACGGATGCCCGCTCGGGCGATTGGGGCGTCTTACGTCAAATAGCTTTGCAGTTAATCGAAAAGTTACCGGAGCTGGCGTTGAAGACGGTCAAACCGTACGTGCGGGTTCTGGCTAACGTCTTCCCCGATTTGTTGAGTCGGTTTGAGTCGGACCCGCTCAAACCGATTTCAGCCGCCAATCTGAGAATGATAAGCGAAGACCCATATGCCGAGTCCTTTTCGGATGACGACTTGAATTCTACAGTGTTCGCTCGCAGGGCGTCGAAGCGGCCGTCGACCCCGCTCGGTCCGAGCAGTCTACAGCCCGACGAGCTAAGCAATCCGCAAGAGTTGCGTTCACGTGTGCAAATCGCTTTTCGCGACTGGATTCTACAGGTAAGCGGCAGTCAGTGTTTGATGTTGGCAATCGACGATATAGATCGAATCGATGAACCATCGGCGGCGTTTCTAGGGCTGATCGCGCATGAGAAACCGTCCACCGGGTTATTTATCGCAACTACATGGGAGAGCGACACTACCTGTTCATCGGAGGTCGGGATTAAACTGTTAAGAGACGCGAGCGACCGGATTAAGCTAACGGATCTCAGCTTGAAGCATACGGAGGCGTTGCTGAGCTCGATATTCGGCGAGGCACCGAATGTGCGCCTTTTGGCCGATCGACTACACGCCATTTCCGATGGAAATCCGCAAGGCCTGATGCAGCTAACGCAGCACTTGGTAGACCGGAAGCTGGTTCGCTATCAAGCGGGAACGTGGACGCTACCGAGCGCGATCGATGCGAGCGACTTACCGAGCAGCGTGAGAGAACTTCTCGTAGAGCGCGTGAACAAACTCGGTGCGGACGCGCGCGTTTTGGCACAGACGCTTGCATTATGCCCTTCCTTGAGCGTGAATTTGCAGGAGTGCCTGCAACTTACGGAGCACCAAGACGCGGCGCGATTGTTGGGTGCTCTGGACGAGTTGGTCGCCGGCGAAATTCTATCTGCTGACGAAGACCGATACGCAATCGCACATCAGGTGTGGATATCTATTCTGGTTCAAGAACTGGACGAGGTGAATACAAAACCGCTGCAGTTAAGACTCGCCGAGATGTTTGAAAAGCGGGGTAACGAACCGTTTCGCACGGCTCAACTGCTTCTTGCCGCAGGGGAAACCGAACGCGCTTTAGACGCGTTTATCCGTTTTGCGGAGAGCTCCAAGGCGCTCACGGACCGCAGTCCGGAGGCGTTTTCCGATCTGCTTCAGTCACTACCCCGAGATTGGTATGAGTCGTACAAAGCCGCGCTCACGATATGTGAAACGAGTGGTCGCCCGAAGAGACATCTTTATGTTTTACAGGCGCGTTTGAGCGGGCTAACCGCGTTCGCCGGGGTCGGGGAGACCGTTTATATAACAGAGTACGTGAAGAACCTCGTGCGTGATAGCGGTCTCGAGCTTTATCATGAGCTGGGTGATTCGGTTCCGGCGGATCAGCGCTTGAGTCGGTCGTTGGAGCTTGCGCAACAGCGTTTTGATTCTAGTGATAAAGCAAATCGAGGCCTGGCGCCGATCGACGCGATCCGCCAGCTCGTGCAAGCTACGATTCAGGCGATCGGCTATATCTCTACTTCGTACGACTTTATGCTTTGGCAATCGCTTCCCTCGCTCGAACCGTTCTCACCGCTATCACCCGCGCTGGTAGTCGTCGACAAACTATTTCAAGCCCTGGGCAATCGAATAACGGGCCGCGAGCAACGAGGTTCTAAGCTATACCGCGAAGTTCTCGATCTTGCAGCACGACCCGATCGCGCGGGGCTCGAAGAAACCCACCATCGATATATTCGATTTGGTGTGATGCGTTCACTCGCGATGACGGAAGCGGCCGCCGGGCTTGCTTCGGCCCTAAATTGGGCTTCAGAAATCGAAGCCGAGCCCTTACACCAAGTGAACGCCTGGCGAATTCGTAAATTGTATTTTCTCCTTCAGGGCGCTACTCAGGAGGTGGAACGTTGTACACAGCGTATCGAGCAATTACAGATCCGTAATAGTCCGGTGCAGTGGTTTGAGGGATCGCATCTTGGCAAGGAGGTCGTTGCTTACGCGCTCGCCGACGACTTAATCGGCGTAAAGAATACCATAGATGGTATCGAAACGATGGCCAAACGATTCGTCGCTTGGGTGCCGACTATGCACTACGCTCGAGGCGAGTACCAACGCATTCGCGGGGATTACAATAGAGCGCTAAAGGAATTCGAAGAAGGGATGCGACTGAGCGCACCGGGCCGGCATCAGAGCTGGGCGGATATCGCGGGAGCGTATCTTCGCACACTGATTCTTCTCAGACGCTATCAAGACGTGGTCGAAATTGGACCGCAGCTACTAGAAGCGGCGCAAAATGAAGATCTCGGTTACAATTGCAACTATTTGCGAATGCCGTTAGCAATTGCGGCGGCAAAACTCCGAGATGCAGAAAACGCTCTTAATCTTTCGAATAAAGCGGTTGCGTCTTGGCAAACTCTAGGTGTTAGCGGTCTGAATTTAGGCTTGGGTTACGAAACCCGTGCACGCGTTGCCCTCGCGTTGCGAGACGAGGAGAATTATAAAATATATGCAAAGCTGTGCGAAGGGCAGTATCGCGCCGGAAATAGCCCTTCGATTAACGGTCTATACGAGAAGCTTATCCGCGACGCCCGCCATTTATCTCTTGAAACGATCGATTCCCAAAACCGAACGGGCGATCTATTTATGGAAGAGGTAAAAAGGTCCGTTGACGCGATATCCAATATCTTAAGCGTTTGTACAGAACCGCAAAAGCGAGCGGAAAAAGCGTTAGATCTCTTGATACAGCATAGTAATAGTAAAGGAGGGTTTCTATACATTGTACAACGAAACGGCCCGGTCCTGGTGGCTCAAAGCGGCGACTATTCGCCCCCCGCGAACATGGAAAGTAAAGTTCGCCTACGTCTTTCTGACGAGATCGACGACCAACAACATATAACCGCGACTGGGTCTACCATGAAATCCTCGTCCTGCAGCGTGTCGATGTGGAGTGACGGGCAAGGCGGGGAATACCTACCGATTCTTATTGCCGACCACACGGATAAAGGCTTTATCATCGCGGGTATTGCGGTTTTACGTAAAGATCCGGAGAAGGTGTTTTGCTATCCCGCCGAGGCGGTCGTCGCGGTCAGTAGAGTGCTACTAGAATCGGGAGACGTCGTCGAGTCGTTCGTTCGAAACTAGATACCGCTGATTACTAACGGTAGCCGTCGACTTCTCGCAGTTTCAGCGGATGACCGACCTTCCTTATAAATGCCTCAAGCGGGTCGTTACTCTACTATAACGGTTGTCGCGTCCCCAGTGTACAATAGGATCTTGCTACTTGAGGCGATGATCTCGTGTGGAAACGACCAAACGTGGGTGGTGCCTACGACCAAAAGCGCTACCGCGGTTATCACGTAGCCGTCTTCCCCGTAGTTACCCAAGAATACCGGCTGATACCGCCCGTTTGCTTCAGAGGGTAGGCCGTGGCCCATTACTGGGCCAGGCCCCCCTAAGAACCTTTCTATTACCCATAAATATCATGTCTGAATTGCGATGCTCCAGCCTTCCGTCAGGTCTGTAAGTCGCTTCCATCCTCTCGATAGAGTGATGGTCCCAGGAGGCCCGTCGTTTTTTCGTGCCAGATAACCGGACGCATTCAGTACTACGGCGAGATGAATTATTTATTCGACGCCCCGGCTCTGCTCACGTTCGTAGCAAAAAAGGAGTTGAATCTCGAGTACACCGTTCTCGACTGCGATCTATTGATTTATAACATTTGTCTGTTAGCCGAAGAACAAGGATTGGGAACCTGTCTGTTGGCCGCTTCAATTAATTATCCGGAAAACGCGCACAAGCTTATCGCAATCCTCGAGGACCGAAAGCTTATCGTTGGTATGGCAATCGGGTGGCCGGATCGCGAGGCCGCGGTCAACAACTTTGAAAGAAAAAGAGGCGCTCTAGACGAGTTTATGCGCTGGTCGAGCTGACCCTTAAAAGTAATGCTTATTCGCAACAGCCCGGTGGAATCAGTCCTACCCCGTAATCGCATTCACAACAGACGTTTTCGCACGGGTCGGGTTTGCAGCATTCATCGTAGACTTCCGGAGGAATGATGCCGTATTCGCAATTACAACACACGGCTGTACAGTCGATCGGTGCGGCTTCTCCGGTCGCGGAATCCTCCCCAGATGTCGCATCGCCTCCGGTTGTCGCATCGGTTCCGGTTGTCGCATCCGTCCCGGCCGCCGCATCTGATTGAGGTGACGTCCCTGCGTCGACATTCGCGATCGTGCCGGCGTCATTAGCGATCACGCCACCATCTCGTTGGCCCGCGTCGAACGAAGGCTCGACGCCGTAATCGAGAGTGATCTGTGGTTCAATACCATATTCGGGCGTACTAACTGGCTCGCCACCTACAGGACCAGCGTTCGAACCCGTGTCGACTTGAGCATCCGCATCCGTTGTGTCGCCCGAAGCATCTGCTGATAACCCGGGCGTCTCTTCTTCTGAATCATTGGACGAATAACATCCCGCAGATCCCATGGAAAGGGCCAATGCAGCGGCTGCGGCTGCCGCCTGACCGATTCGCGGGGGCATCGCCGCCTTTTGTTGCGCTTCGAGTTGATAGTAGCAAAACGGGTCTTCTGTCACTTTACCCATCAATGCACTAGACACACACCGTGCGCCACCACGGCAAAGCGAGTCGTATTTACAGCTCCGGCACGATCCCGAAAGAGATTCGAGGTCGAAATCGCGATTATAGGCAAACACTCCTGGTCGATACCAAATCTCGGCAAGACTCGTTTCGCGGATATTGCCTTCCACAAAAGGATCGCAGTCATCGCGTCTTGCTTGTAGAGATAAACAGCCCTTGACACCACCGTCCGCTTCGATGCCGATGGCCTGCATGCCGGCCTGGCATCCCTGCCACCTCTCGGCGCGATCGCGCCAGCCCCACCCGCGCAGCGTCTTGTCGTAAGCGCCGTAGTAGCCGATAGAATCGCCAACGCGAAGAGCAATACCGCCGAGCTTTTTCAACCGCGCCAACATGGGTATCAACTGCAGTAGTTGTCCGGGTTCGATCACGAGCTCGGCGCGATCGCTCATATTTCCCATCGGCTTGGCGAGCTGCAACCGCCACATGTCAGCTCCGGCCTCGATCGCCAACTTTCGTACATCCGTCAATCGATGAAGATTGAGTTTGTTGACCGTAGTCATCACGCTAACCTTCATGCCGGCTGCGACGAATTGCTCAATCGCCGACATTGATTTGGCAAAAGTCCCCTGACTGCGAATCGCCTCGTGAATTACTCGGGTCCCGTCGATGCTAATTCCGACGTTGCACATCCCGGCGTCCAAGGCACGTCGCGCGATTTCTCCTGCAGCCTCACGGTTGCGGTAAACACCGTTGGTAACCATGTTGACGAAAACGTTCCGTTCAGATATCGCTCGCGCGACAACATCCCAATCGCCACGCAAGGTGGGCTCGCCACCGGATAAGGTAACTAATTCGCATCCAAGCTCGTGAAGCTGTTGCACCAAATCGAGGCCCGGGTCAGAAGTGGACGACTTTTATTCGCAATCATGCGCATCAGACGTGGGCATGCGATTTTCTCCAAACGTACGATATTTTCTTTCAAACGGTATTTGCATTCTTTATCATTGAACTCGGAACGCGTCGGGTGGTTCATTTTGCCGTAACGCGCTCTCCGAGTAGACAATGGGTTGCGCAACAGTTACGAGAAGCGACTCCCTGGGCAAAGGGACCACGGTTTTTGATTCGCGATAATGATGATAAATATGGACCAGAGTTTGACAACGTTGCTAAAGCGTGCGGGACGAAGGTTATTCGAACACCGATCCGTGCCCCTAGAGCAAACTCTTTTTGCGAGCGGTTTATCGAAAGCGCCAGGCGGGAATGTCTAGATCATATTATTATCGTTTCGGGGTTGCAGATGTTTCGACGCTTCGCCGAGTACTGTAAATATTTCGACTACGCGCGACCTCATCAAGGAATCGGACAGAAAGTTCCGCTTGGAACCTATTTCTCGCCCGAGGTCGATGGCGAACGAATTGTTTCAATCCCGATACTTGGCGGATTACATCATGAATATAGGAGGGCGGCTTAGCGGATGTGGAAAGTAACCACCACAGATGCTTTTATCGTTTACCGAAATGGAACAAAAATGGACTAGTGAACTCGAAAGATTGTTTTACAACCGCGCCTTATAAAGGGGTTAACTTGATGGCCTCCTCATGAAAGCCAACACAGCCGTATTTTAGGCCGAGAAGGGAAAAAAACACGAGCATTGATTGCCCCTTAAGGACGCAAGCGCAACACATAAGAAGGTGGTACGTTTTAGGCACATGGTACTTCTGCAGCCTGTTTACTTGAAGGAGGTGAGATATGGCATATCGTTTGGCGCTTCTATTGGGCTTAGTACTATTCATTGGGTGTGCAGAGGCTGCAACATCAGGGTACGAGGACCCCACCGGCTCAGGGGGATCGGGAGAAGCGAACGGCGATACCGACGTGGATACGGATACGAACACAGATACGGATACGGACGCTGATCGGTATTCTGACTCCGCGGGGAATACCGACGATGATGAGGTCGTGATTGACGACGGCGTTCGTTATGATTTTGACTGGCCGTTCGATGACTATGCAGAGGGCGCAGGGATGGGTGACGACGGCTTTTGGGGGGATGACGGCACTTGGTACCAGAATCCTGAGATGTGTATTCCTCCGCCTTTCCCCAATAAAGCCACCTGCAAGGGGGAACAGGGGTTGTTCGCCAGGGCGCTGCAGATGGCCCTATGGTTCTATAATATAAATAAATCCGGGGAAGGCGTTTATTGCACGGACGTTCAGTGGCGCGGCGATGCCCACCTCAGTGATGCCCATTTCAAATTGATCGCCGGTGATCCCAATGGTGTGGATATGTCGGCGGCGTACATTGAAACGTACCGCCATATATTCGATCCGGATGGCAACGGAGAAGTCGATCTTTCCGGTGGGTACTATGACGCCGGTGACTATATCAAGTTTGGTATAACCACGGCCTTTATGGCCTCGACTATTGCCTGGTCTTTATATGAATTTCCCGAAGCCTATTACAACACCGGCCTGGCTGCGGAGGCACTGGATCAAATTGCATGGTCTGCAGACTGGTTCATGAAAAGTACATTTATCGAGGATAAAACCCTTCCGGTCGAGCAATGGAATGTAATTGGATATGCCCATCAGAACGGTCATCCGGCTGATCATGCCTGCGGTTGGCATCCACCGGAGCTGCGCAGGACGAGCCAGTGCCCGAGAGGCGCTTATTTCGCCACCCATGAGAATCCGGGGGCTGACGTTTCGGCATCAGCGGCGGCGGCGTTGGCGCTGACCTATCTGGTGATGAAGGATTCGCGGCCGGACTACGCGAACAAGGCGCGAGACTACGCCATTGCACTGTATAATTTTGCGTCCCTCTATCCCGACACAGAAGCTGAAGGAAATGGCGGGCTCTATACCTCTGAGTATGCCTATGACGATTTGGGCTGGGCGGCAGCCTGGCTCTATGAAGCAACCGGAAATGAACAGTACTTCGAAGACGCAGTCGAGTGGTGCTACGGCTTCCCCGGTTTTGACAAGGGGTGTGTGGATGAGTTGATTCGGTGGGAATCTTATAATGAGAATAATGCTTGCTGGTACGAGAGCTGGACCCATGTATGGAACTCTTTGCGTTCCGGTCTTTTCGTGCGCCTGGCCGTTTCAATGACTAAGGCGGGAAACAAGTATGCCGAGCTGTACAAGATGATTGCCCGAATGGATACCATGGGATGGGTCGACGGCCCGCACTCGCCGCAGGGATATGCAAAGAAAATGGATGTGAGCTGGGGATCGGCCAGGTACAACGCCGGAGGACAGCTGGTAGCGATGGTGTACGCCAAGCATTTCCCCGAGGACAGGGATGCCGAGCGCATCAAAGCTTGGGCGATTAAGCAGGCGCGCTATATTTTGGGTGAGAATCAGGTCAACGGTGATCCAGAGGGGAAGAGCTTCATGATGGGCTTCACTGATCTATCTCCTAACTATCCGCTTCAGCCGCACCATGCTGCCGGACACGCATCGATTTACGGTGAACCTGCCGTTCCGGTCGAAAACCGGCATATTCTCTGGGGAGCGCTGGTCAATGGTCCTTCGGGGGACGACATTCATATAGACAATCGAGACGACTATGGATCCAACGAGGTGACCATCGATTTCAATGCGGCCTGGGTCGGCGCGCTTGCCGGCAACTATGTGAACAGCGGTGCTGAAGGGTGTCCGGATTCGGATTTCCCGCCGCCCGAGGATCCGATTGACGAATTCTATGCTTTGGCCAGGTGGAACGTTATCGGCGAATGCCGTTCCCAGGTGGAAATCACCGTGGTGAACGAGTCCATTCATCCACCCAGATTCAACGAGTTCCTCGAGGCGCGTTACTACATGGACGTGACGGAGTTGATCGATGCGGGCATCGATCCGTCAACGATAACCGTGACGCTTCCCTATGACAACAGCAATCAGAAGCCCACGACCGTTGAGGGGCCGTTCCCGTGCGAGAAAAACAGCAACATGTGGTATTTCAAGCTGAACTATGAGGGGCAGGAATTCTGGGGACGCCAATCCTGGTTGAATGGTCCTCGCGTCAGTCTGGTGGATTTTGGTGTTGGAAGCGCTGCCAGTTGTGACTGGGACGTCGCCAATGACTGGAGCTTCCAAGGACTCACACAAAAAGAGACAAAAACACGCTATATCACCGTTTATGGAGAAAAGGACAAACTGCTTTGGGGGGAAGAGCCTGAATGTCACAAGATTCGCAATGTGATCTATGTTGAATAAGTAGACAAGGAGATCTTGATGTACCGAATATTACTTTTACTACTTTATCTTGTTTCGGTAGCCGATGTCGGATGTGAGGGTAGCTATCATCAAGGTGTTGCAGGCTCTAGTGCGGGTACGGGCGGTAATGCCGATTCGTATACAGGCGGTGATACCGACACGGATACGGCTGCCGACACTGATGCCGACTCAGATTCATATTCAGATTATGACGAGGAATGTGCGGATTTTCCCTGGACCGTTGAAACGAAACCGATCAATATGTTGGTTCTTCTGGATCGCTCCAAGTCCATGGAGAAGTATACAATCGAGGAGACCGGAGAGAGTTACTCAGAGGTGGTGCAGGCTGCTATTGATTCCATTGTTCAGCAGCATACCCGCTCCGGAATTATCAACTTCGCCCTAAACGTTTTCCCATCTCCGGCCATGTGTACCGCCGAATATGGAAATCTGGATTCGAAAGACCAATCACCTGCTGTTCTCTGCCAGGCGGCCAGTCAGTTTACGCGCGCAGAGTACCCATTTCGGCTACCTGATGTACCGTTTGGAGAGGTGATTTCCATGGATACCTATGACATTATTCGTCAGGTGCTGAATGAGGTGGGTAATTGTGGAGGAACGCCGATTACCAAATCGCTGCAATGGGCAAGGACATATTTGAATTCGCTCAATCTTGAAAACGATACCTATGTTCTCTTGGCCACAGATGGTGCTCCCGGCTGCAACCTGAATGCAGACCTTCCCTGCGAATCGTCGACCCCCGGTGCCACTGCTGAAGCGCCGGAACAGTGTCTGGACGATTTAGATTCCGTTCATGCCATATTTGATCTAGCCAAGGATGGATACGAGACCTTTTTGGTGGGTGTCGGCGAGGATATTGCAGCGTTTTCCGACGTGATGGATGTCATCGCATACACAGGTGGCGGCCATCTCGAAGCCGACCAAATCGGCCTTTATAGCATCGACCCCCCTCTCGATCGCGAGAACTGGTACTATCCGGCGACAGATGCGGAAACCCTCAATTCTGCTCTAGAAGACATAACCAATGCGGCGATCAGCTGCGTGTATAATGTCGACTGGGCTTCAGTTCCGGACGAGAATGAAGAAATCAACGAGAAGGTCGTCAAGTCCTGTTCTCAGATGCGCGTTTTCGGTATTCCCGAAGGCCTCGACGAAAAGATCGAACTCACGTATATGGAGCGCTGTAGTGATGAAAACCCCGATTCACCGGACGCGCGACTACATCTTGGATGGACCTGGAAGGAACTGGAAGGGGAATCGTGGCAGAAGATTGTGGCAATCGGTAATGATGTCTCCCAATGCGCTGGTGTGAAGCTGTGCAAAAACGCATGCTCCAAGCTTAAAACCATCCGCGGTATAAAGATGTGGAGCGGGGTTTCTGCGTCCTTTGGTTGTAGACCCCTCATCATTATTATATAGCTCTTTTCTATCAGAACGGCCGGATTAGTAGGAATGGACGACAGGTGTAGGTGGCGATCTTATAGTCACGATAAATATCCAGCTACGACCACGATCATTCCGGCGAAATCGCTCGCATATTCGCGATTCGACCCAAAAAGTCCGCAGAATAAGCATCATTATACCGATCTTCCCGATAGCTTCAAGACAAAGGTCGATTCATGGCTAGGAACTTTGAATCCCTCCGCCCGTTTCCGGTTTGCCTCGACTGTGCGCCACGAAGGCGCAGAAAAGGAGGCCGAAATGGTCACCTATCTGCAGCTATGCTGCGCAAGAGATGAGGGTAGGGCCCCTAGAAGCCGCTATGAAAGCAAGCTAAATCACCGATCGCATTTTTCGGACATATACATTAGGCGGCCTTCTGGAGGTCTATCAAGCGAAAAGGTTGAGGGTTTTTCTGTCCAACTCGGTTGAGATGACTGTCGTCGCTCGCGATAAATGAGCATATACCTCGCTGTCTGTTAATGGCGGCCAATTGATTGTTGCTAACGGCCTATATTGAGTCGGCTCTTAAGCAGAATTTGCGGGTGATTCGAACGGGATTCGCCGTAGAGGCGACTGTCACGGCGCTAGCAACTCGAGCCTTACAACCGGGCCAGTCGCCTCAGAAAAGGATGGCGCATCTCCTCCGATCTCTTGTATTGATAAAGTGTCAATAATTTCAAACAGGAGAACATTGGAGATGCTTCTAAAGACTATTATCCCTAAGTCGCGTTGAAAAGCACCTTTTATTTGTCTACAAAGGCGACCGGCTTATCGAGGGCGATAAGGGACTAAGCATCGAGGTAACCGTCGAGCTACGAGCGAATAGTCGAGCAGTATGCTCGGGTTGTGGACAACGATGCGCGGGATACGACCAATTACCGCAAAGACGATTTTGTTTTGTCCCACTTTGGAGCATCGCGGTGTTTTTTCTCTATCGAATGCGGCGTGTAAACTGTCCAAGCAACATATATCTACACGAAGTGTTAGATCAATGGTTTGTGAACGACGTCAAGAAGCGCCTCAAGGGGCGAGCATTCTTGGTCAGGTTTGCGGATGACGCTGTGATGGGATTTGAGTATAAAGAGGACGCTGAGCGTGTTCTGAATGTACTAGGCAAGTGGAATTACCCCAAAAAAGTGGACAGGTTAGTTATGCTAATTTCTTTCGATAGTTATTCATACTTTTTCTCGTAATCGGCAGGA
>JAFGIB010000148.1 GCA_016929805.1 Deltaproteobacteria bacterium
CGAAACCAGCTCGATACGAACCTGGCCCGAATATGGGCGCCAGAAGAATCTGTTCAACCTGAAGTGGGTCTAGTCCTTCGTCGCGGCTCCTTGCATCTTGGACCGTCGCGCTTCGAAATGCTCGGTCGGACCTTATTAAACACGCTTTTAGCGGTCTGTGCGCTGTGCGCGCAGAATAATCTTGTCGTAGCAGCAGTGTAGCCCATCCGAAGACCGCACCGGCGCCGAAAAGTAGTCGTTCGCTCCAGCCTGGGTCGGCTGACAAGACGACACGGGCTTTTCGAAAGTTAAGACAGAGTCCGTGAACACGGTGTCCTCGACGGGCCGAATGCTGGTACCGTCGGGAACCTCCACGACCCACATCGCGGCGTTCTGTACCTGGTTCTTGAGGTCTATCGTGAAGTCGACTATCTCCATCGTGCGAAGGTCGGTGATGGTCTGCGTCCACGCCGAGCCCTCGACGCTCATGTCGATCTCGAGTAAGTCGCCGACTTCCGTCATCATGTAATCGCCGCCGGCACAGCCGGTGGGACCTGCAGCGCCCGTCGTCACGTTGACGTACATGCCGGCCATCCACCAGCCGCCGAACGTGTCTCGCGGTCGCTGGGGAGCGCAAGACGATCCCCACGTCAATACAGGTTGCAAGACGCCGTTGCCAATGCCCGCCGGGTCACTCGCCCCCTCCTTGCACTGCAGGCCCGGCCAGATGAACAGGGTTTGTCTGGAGCTCGGCGTTTTGGGTACCAGCATCGTGGTCTTGAAATTCAGGATCGGAATCGATGGATCGCCGTGGTATTTGACCGCGGCATACTCGCGGCGGACCGTAAGCGCGTCGGCTCGAAAGCTGTCGCTGTCCATACCGACCGTACCCCCGACACAGACAGCGGTGACGCGGGTCGAGTCCGGTGTCGCGTCGGCGCGGCCGCCATCGGTCGAGTCCGGTGTCGCGCCTTCACGGCCGCCATCGGTCGAGCCGGCTACTCCGCCGAAGCCCCCTTCAGCGCCGGTTCCGGCATGCGCGGCATCTATAGGTGAGGCATTCCCTCCGGCTCCGCCCGACTGGCCGACCTCCGACTGGGCGCCGGACGCAGACGCTCCAGCGGATGATTGCGCGCCGGCGAGGTCACCCCCTGCTGAAACGCCGCTTGTGCCGACATGCGGAGCGCCGGACGTAGACGCCCCCGGCTGGCCCGCGGTACCTGCTGGTTCTTGAGCGGTCGCAGCCGCGGCGGCCACTCCGGCGGCATCGCTGCCTTGAGCGGCGCCACGCTGCTCGTCTCCGCAACCGCCCGAAAATGAAACCAACGTCGAAAAACCCACGAGCCAAGCTACGCTTGACCGCCATATCGTACTCGCTTGCCGCATGTGTAACGCCTTGTGCCCGCGCTTATCACTCTGATAGTGAATCGATCGATCGCTTATGGGTCAACAGAACGAACGCGCCGCGTTAGACGATAATGGGCCGAAAAGGCGACTTTATCAACCAATACCCGAAGGAGGATCTCTTCGTTCGATTCTATTCGTGTACAGGACGCGGGCGCGATGCACCGGGCGCGATGCACCCTCGGTAGCCAACAATATACCGGCAGAGATTTCGGTTAGGGCTCCAGCCATCACGTGCTATGTGTAATGCATATAGCGTGAACCTTAAAGTTGCAAAAAACTTCGAGCGGAAACGCGAAAAAGCGTACGAAAAAAAGGGAGCGGAACTCTTTTTGGACGGTAGCTCAGCGCACCCTATGTGAGGAAAAAAAATGTGAGCACGTGCTTAGTTCGTGCGCTTTTTCGCGGGCGAAAGCGGTTCACGCCGACGGAGTTTTTGCAACCGTAAGGTGAAGTCAAAGGAAGGAAACGCCATGCCTGCAACGCGAATTTGTCACAGCCTTCACGATGACACGTTTTTGGGGAATCCGCGGCGCTTTTCGGTGTCGACAACGCCGGAAAGAGACGCTAATCGCCGATTCGACGCGGTCCAGCCGGCGCTCGCCTTGTCGGGCACCCAAGTGCCGCGGTGGATCTTGATATCGCTGGTAGTGGTGAGCGCCAGCGAGATTATCCCGGGTTGCGAATCTTCGGGATCTACCGGGAGCAGCGACTCTTCGCCATCCCCGCCAGCCGGAACCGCGGCAAGCAGCACGGGCGGTAGCGCGGGGGCATCCGCGCCGCTCGCAGGCGCTGGTGGGCTCTCGCGGCCTTTTGGCACCGGAGGGCTAGGTACGGGGGGCGCGGATGCATCGGGGGCCGCGGACGCGGCCGCAGGCGGCGCAGCGGGGGGCGCGGATGCAGCAGGGAATTCCGCGGACGCGGCTCAAGCGGGCGCTTCAGGCAATGACACGGCAGACGCCGGAGGGTCGTCGACGATCGACCCGGCAACTACACAAGCGGGGTGTCAAGCCAATCCGTTTGCGCTGACCAGCGTAACGCTTGACGAGAGCGACTTCACGGCTAACCGCGACCGTACGTTGGCCTATCTGCGCTCGGTGGATATCGAGTCGCTCCTTTCCAACTTTAGGGCCACCGTCGGTCTGCCGACAAACAACGCGACCCCTCCGCGCGGTTGGGAGGCTCCCAGCTCTAATTTGCGCGGGCACGCCACCGGCCACGTGCTCAAAGCGCTCGCGCAAGCATACGCGGGCACGGGCGATGAGCAATACAAGACAAAGGCGGACGCTCTTCTGAACGAATTGAAGAAATGCCAGGACCTGGCCGAGTCCAAAGGGTTCGGCGCTGGATATTTGAGCGCGTACCCACCTGAGCAATTCATCAAGCTGGAAAGTCTCGCGCAGTATCCCTCCATTTGGGCGCCATACTATACGTTACACAAGATTCTAGCCGGGCTGATCGCGAGCTACGAGCTCACGGACAACAAAACGGCGCTCGACATGGCAAAAATGATCGGCCAATGGGTGAACAACCGGCTCAGCAAGCTTGATCGAGCTCAGCTTCAGAGGATGTGGAACCTATACATAGCGGGCGAAACAGGGGGAATCAATGAGTCATTAGCCGAGCTGTATGAGATCACCGGGGACCAGCTTTACCTGAAAACTGCCGCGCTATTCGATAAGGACCTGATACTCGATAGCTGTTCGGCAAACCGGGACGAACTGAACGGTTTGCACGCGAATCAGCACATCCCCACCATAACGGGGTATATGCGCATGTACCACGGGACCCAGAACGACAAGTACTTGAAAACAGCGCAGAACTTTTGGTCCATGGTGACGACCAATCACATCTACGCGATAGGTGGCACTGGAGAAGCAGAGATGTTCGGCCCCCCCGGAGAGATCGCGGGCGCGCTTACTGAGAAGACTGCTGAGACTTGCGCCACCTACAATATGCTAAAACTGACGCGGCAGTTGTTTTGTTACGAGCCGAATGCCAAGTATATGGACTACTATGAACGCGGGCTCTACAACCACATCCTCGGATCGCAGAATCCCAACTCGAGGAGCGCTGCGGTCACCTACTTCATGCCATTGAGAGCGGGCGCGTCTCGCACTTATGACGACACGTTCACTTGTTGCCATGGTACGGGTATGGAGAATCACACCAAGTACCAAGGTCAAATCTATAGCTTCTCTACGGATGGCACGACGCTATACGTGAACTTGTACATTCCATCTACGCTGAACTGGGCGGATAAGGGTTTCCAAGTGAAGCAGACCACCGGCTATCCGTACCAGCCTTCGTCAAAACTCACCTTTGAGGGGGCGGGGCCGCTCAGAGTCGCTTTGCGCATACCGGGTTGGGCTACGCAGGGCGTACAAATCCAGGTCAACGGGCAAGTGCACGACGTTGCGGCGCTGCCCGGCACATACGCGGTGGTCGACCGAACCTGGGCGAGCGGCGACGAGGTCGAGCTACAGCTACCGTTTAATTTACGTATTGAAAAGACACCGGACAATCCGAGCTTGGGCGCGATTTTGTACGGTCCTTCGGTCATCGTAGCTTTAAGCAATACGTCTTCCACCATTAGACTCGACGCGGATGAAAGCATTTTAGCGGATGTGTTGCTGCCCACGGGCGAGCCACTGACCTTTTCCGCGGGCAACGTCACCTACGAGCCTTTCTCCAAAGCAACCAACACAGCGTATCACACCTACTTCGGGTTTTGAGCGGTTGCAAGGCGGGGACGGGGTTTTAGATTTGTTGACAGGGTTGACAAGAAGGGGGGCAGAACAAGGATCGGAAGGCCCGGCGGCGTAATTCTTTCCTCCCGCGACTATCTACACCTGCGTGGTCAGGAATACCGGCAGGGTCATTTGGCTGATACGTTCCTGAAACGACTCGATGTCGTCGATATGGCGGTCTTCGTCCTGAAGTATCCCGTCTAAAAGCTCCCGGGTAGCGAAATCGCCGACGTCGCCCGCTAATTTAATCGCGTCATTATACGCTTTAATCGCGTCCATCTCGGCCGCATGGTCGTAGGCGAGCTGTCGGGGCACATCCGCTCCGATATTTACTTTGTTTAATTTACTGACGACGGGAATACCTTCCAAAAACAGGACGCGCCCGATAAGTTTTTCCGCGTGCTTCATCTCGTCGATGGCGCGCTTTTCGAAATTCTCGTGCAATTTATTGTATCCCCAGTCCGCGGCCATCTCGGAGTGCACCATGTATTGATTGATGGCGGTAAGTTCGTCCGCGAGAAGAGAGTTGAGTACTTCGATGAGTTTTTCGTTTCCTTTCATGTCGGTCCTCCTAGTCTTCGCTGCGATTCATCTCGTATACCATTGGTAATACGGATGGAAAAAAGCCCAAAAATTCAAAGAGATTCAGTTAGTCTCTTGCCTATACTCGATCGTCTCCGCCTGTCGAGAGGAAAAAGTGGGGGCCAGCTCAGGCGCTGAGGCCGGGGCATCTTGAGCATTCTCTGGTTTACCTCGCGAAATCAGTCGCGTACTCGGTCGAGTCGCTCGCGCTACGATGATGAGTCTGTTTCTGCTCATCCCGAACGAAACGGTCAACCAGGTCGTCGAGTATTGCAAGATCCATCTCGGACGTACACGCGATCGAGCGCGATCGAGCGCGGATGAGGGTCCAATCTCAAAGAGCTATCAAGTTTTTGCAACAGCTTTACCGCCCCGTTATTTGCCTGTTCGATAGAGCGCAAGCGTAGAGCGTATTTACCGCGCAGCTTCTAAAATTGGTAAGCGTTCATGGGGGCAAACAAGTCGGCGGCCAATTCGCCCGTAAAACCGAGCGCGCCCGCAGGGCCGGCGAGGATGGTACTTGCTGTACCTGACGA
>JAFGIB010000149.1 GCA_016929805.1 Deltaproteobacteria bacterium
AGGCGTTAACCATAAATAACAGCGAAAAACCTCGTAGCGCGGGGGCTTGTCCCCCGCAAAACCGTAACCCAACCACGAATTGTTGCGCGGAAAAAACATCATTCCACGAATAAAACGCTTGCGACAATACTGTCGGGTGGCCCGGTGAAGTTGCCCCATAAGCGCTAACTTGTTTTTTACGCGTTGTTCCATCTTCTTGTAGCTTGGCATCAGAATCGAGCGAAGAGGAAAAGCCATGGAAGAAGATTGGTCATTACTGCTATCGTTTTTTCCGGAAAACTGGTGCGAACTAGCAGCTGAAACCGGTGCACTCAAAGGCCTGCGCAAGGACAAGTCTGCAGAGACTTTGTTGCGCACACTATTCATCCATCTTGGTTGCGGCTACTCGTTGCGAGAAACCGCAGTCCGGGCCAGGAAAGCTAAATTAGCAGACGTTTCTGATGTTGCACTTTTGAAGCGTTTGAAGAAATCGAAGCAATGGTTGAATGAAATGTGTATCGCGATGTTTCAACAGCTGGGAGTTGCTTTGTCTTTGGAAGAGGGATTTCAGATCCGCGCCTTCGATGCCACAACGGTGAAAGAACCAGGCAAGACAGGAAGCCTGTGGCGCATTCACTACAGCGTATGTTTGCCTTCTTTGTGTTGCGATTTCTTAAGACTTACTGAGACAACAGGACCAGGTACAGGCGAGTCGTTTACGCAATTCCCGATCAGAGAGGGTGATTACGTAATGGCTGACAGAGGTTATTCCACGGCAGGTGGCATTCAGCACGTCATTTCCAAAAAGGCGTATGTGACGGTCAGGCTCAATACTGCCGTCTTACCTTTGTGCAATCTGCGAGGCAAGCCTTTTGGTCTGCTCAAGAATGTGAAGTCTATCAAGAGAGCTGGCACTGTCAGATCATGGCAAGTACTAGTTCCTACACAGGGACCATCGATTAAGGGTCGTTTATGCGCGCTCCGCAAATCCAAGGAAGCTATCAAGCTGGCGCAAGAAAAAAATCCGAAAGGAAGCTGCAAGAAAGTGTAAGCAAATAAAGCCTGAAACACTCGAGTATGCGAAATATGTCCTGCTTTTTACTACCTATCCTGAGAAGGATTTCTCTGCATTTGACGTACTGGAATGGTACCGGATCCGGTGGCAAGTGGAACTTATCTTCAAGAGATTCAAGTCACTGGCCCAACTAGGCCACTTACCCAAATACGACGATGAAAGCTGCAAAGCATGGTTATATGGGAAGCTATTAGTTGCATTGCTTACCGAGAAATCGATCGGATATGCAAGTTCTATTTCCCCCTGGGGATACATCTTGGAGAAATCAACGTCCACAAAGCCCCTGGCGTGAGTTCGCATTCGTGCTTCATCAAATTCAACGTGCGATCGAGCCCGCTTTGCCCTTGGCAGACGTAATCGACGATTGGAACGAGATCTCGAAATCCTTGGCAGAACCTCCGCGGCAGCGCCAGTTGCAGCTGACAGAGTACTTTGAGTACTAAAAAACAAGTTAGCGCTTATGGGGTAAGTGGGGTATTCGGAGAAATAGTTACGGATGCTTTGGGGGCACGGCGGGCGGATGCGGAACAGCGTTAGCTATTAGTTACTATAAATAAGCGAGCAAGCGGAAAGATTAGTTTTTTATATCGCTAATGTAATGAGGCTGTAAGGGAGATGTGAGTAGAATACGCGGTGTAACTACGTTTACGATTAGGATTCAATATGCGCTTCGCAAAAGTAATATCAAATACTCAGCGCGTCGGCGTCGCGCGTTTGAAGCGTCTCGTTCTGTACGTCAATCGCTATCTGGGAAAACACTTCAAAAAACTTCAACAACTCGGGCATCTGCTTTTCCTCGAGCTTAACCTCGGTCTCGCAGGCCCTGACGCCGAAGGTAGCGTAGCGACGCCCTAGTGGCTTGAAAAGCTCAAAAGGAAAGCGAGCCGACGCCTCGATGGCCCAGGCGTTGCTGGACTTGGCGATCCGGGGATTGTCGCCATCAAAGGGCTCGTCGTTGATCAATACCTCGAGCTTCTCGCATTCCTGCAGTCTATTTCCCGACACGCCCCGCACCTTTAGACGAACCAAAACCTTCGTCAGCTCGGCCTGGGGGGCGCCGAGCACAAGAATCTCCGCTCGATCACTGACCGCTCTGAACTCGGCACGTACGACGTGTAGCTTCTTCTGCTCGTCGTACGAGCGCGTCGTCTTCGCCTGAGCGGCACTTTTACCAACGCGGGCCTTGATCCGATCCGTAGCGGTACTCGCCGACTCTTTTACGCAAGAGACGGTGTTAGAGTTACCCGAAACAAAGCCACCCGAGCATACATATGTAGCTGAACTTCCACAACCTTGAACGCGATACGTATTACCG
Organism: Deltaproteobacteria bacterium; assembly: GCA_016929805.1. Classification (GTDB taxonomy): domain Bacteria; phylum Myxococcota_A; class Polyangia; order Polyangiales; family JAFGIB01; genus JAFGIB01. The sequence continues at coordinate 2,370 of JAFGIB010000149.1, forward strand.
CCATATTCGTGCACTGTAACGTCTTGATAACAGTTGTACTCGGCATTAAATCTATCCCGAACAGCTCCCGCCTGTGTCGCACAACTTAAGACTAAACAGATTGTCGCTATAGCGGCGATAAAGTACCTCTTAAAAAAACAATGCTTTCCATTATCTATTCCAATGACCTTACTATTCGTAATGCAAATTGAATACTTACGTGTTCTCGACTTTAGGAAATTTGAAGTAACGTACCCGCTTGCGACGTGCGGACGGCTATCGGCGGTAAGTATATAAGTCTTTTAGAAGCTCATAGTTACAATAAAACCCTACGAAGTCCGAAGATTTTATAGATTTCTCGCAAAACTGTAAAGAGGGGATAAAAGAGGATGATATTGGCACTGTGGGGTAAAATACGTAAGCACCGCGCCTAACGGTAAATAACGGCGGCCCATTATCTAATGCACCCTAATCCGCGTCTCGGTCGCCGGTTCGAGTCCCGATATCGATTAGAACCGAGGTACAAACTTGCCTTTTCGTACTGGTCTTCAATCTCATTCCCTTTCGAAGCCAATACGACGCTTTGGTTTTGTCGGAGGAGTCATCAGCTCGCGGATGGCTTCAAATACCACTTTAAACTGGGCGTCGTACTTTTTTTCTAAAGCCGCCAGCTTGCGGGAGAGCTCGGAGTTCGTTTGAAGCATTTGCCGTAAGCGCACGAAAGCGCGCATAATTTCAATGTTCACTTGAACCGCGCGAGGACTTCGTAGCACGCTCGACAGCATCGCCACGCCTTGCTCGGTAAAAGCGAACGGTCGGTATCGTCGGCCACCCCAGGAACTTGAGGTCACAGATTGTGACCTCAAGATACCGACCTCGTCCTCAGAGAGTTGGAACATGAAGTCTTCCGGAAAGCGATCGACATTACGCTTTACCGCCTGATTTAATACCTTTACTTCAACGCCATACATAATCGCGAGGTCCGCATCGAGGAGCACCTTATGCCCTCGTATAATGAGAATCATTCGCTCTACGTGTTCTAGCGGAACCAATTCAGCTTTGACCACTCGTTTTCTCCTCGAATAACGTCACAAACTGTTACCTTATCGCTTTCTAATGTCCAAGCTTCGGGTGTCTTGAGGTCACAGATTGTGACCTTAAAGCGCGTCCGCAACAAATAAAGTCGCGATTCCGGGATGTAGAAAACAAAAAAGGACCGATAAACAAGCGATCGCGACGATCAGCGTAACGCGCTACCTTAAATCTTCAGGGCTTCACCTAATCTTTCCACGAGTGCGAATTCAAAATGAAAAACTTCCACCTCCAATTCGTTCTGGCCTTTTTCGCCGGCTGGGTCAATCGCAGCCAACAGGCGTTGATTGAATACCTCAAAACCGAAAACGAAATCTACAAGGAGAAACTCGGCAAGAAACGAATCTGTTTTACCGACGAACAACGACGACGACTCGCGGTAAAGGCGAAAGCTCTATGCGAAGTCAAGCAAGTATTCGCACACGAGGGAGTCAGCATACTGCCTCCGGTACTCACGCTGTCGCTTACCGCGATCGGCAACGCGCCGGAAATGTCACGGGCGGAGCAGTCGCTGTATGACAGCTTCTACGCGCTTCCCGCGGTCACCTCAACCTGCACCATGCCCGGCTCGCTGTCCCAGCTTTCCACCGCGATCAGCACCTTTTGCCCCGCGCTCAGCTCTACGTTGAGCTGCGAGCGCAGCTGCTCTGCGCGGTCGTCGTTGCAGCCGAGCTCTTCGTCGGAGCACTCACTGCCGGACAACACGCTCAGCACGGTGTCGCTGACCTCGGAGCCCGCGGTGTCGAACGAGTAGGTCCCGCTCTCGGGCGCCGTGTAGAGAAACAATACATCGGCCTCGAGGAATGAGCCGCAGGTACACTCAATATCGTCAGCGGCGCCCTTCAAGCTCGCGCTGAGCACGTCGGACAGCTCGCTAGAGCTGGCAGCAATGTGACAGGTGGCTTCGGGCAACGGCTCGCACTCACCGCAGCCTTCGCTGCGAACGATGTCTACGCACAGGGCATCCCACTCGGTATCGCAGCTCGTGTACACAGCGTCGTTTTTTGCAACGTTAAGGTTCAGGCGGCCTTTTTGACGTCACTCGTTTTGCTCCTCTAGGCGCCGCAGGATAAGACCGAAGAAGTTTTCGCTGTCGCTCTGGAATAACCAACCCAAGTGGATCGCGCAATTCGCACAGAGTACGACTTGCCAGCTATATCCCGGAAACCAGCTCCAATGGGTGAACCAACCGCCTTGGGGAAGACAGCCGGGTGCCGAGCTGAAGCAGCCGATATGAAAGACAACGCCGTGAGGATTCACGCAGGTGTGTTCGTGCTTGCCGCCAATAGCGGTTTTATGGTCGCTGTAGGTGATAATCCGGCCGCACGGCCGACAGCGAATCAGTCGCCTCTCTTTGTTTCGAGAATCCGCGCTGGCGTCTGGAGCCCGCGATGCGTTTGTTTTCGGCGCGTCGGTTTTCGCTCGAAGCTGTAATCCGTGAAGCATCAGACGATGACCCTAGAAGGGGTTAAAAGCTATACGCGCTTGTAAAATCCTGCGAAACAAACAGAGACAGCTAGCGCTTTCTAACCAATACGTCAGAGGGAGAGATACGAACCAACTCGACGCCCTCTGGAATCCCCCGGACCTTGACGCGTTGCGGATGGGACCCGGAAGTAATATTCAGGCTTTTGATTTCGACAAAAGGTACGAGCTGCTCCGGGTCGATATCTTGAAGGATGTATCGGGGTCCTCGCAGGGTTACGGCAACGCGCGACGGTCGAAAAACAACCTCACCCTCGCCGATAGCAGCCAGCTCCAAACGAACCAAAGTCCGTTCAGCCATCTCAGGGGTAATTTCCAGCTCGATTTTTACCGCCGTATCTTCGACGTAAGTAACGTTATTCGGCAAGGGCTCCAAGGGCACGCGCCGCTCGTGTTTGCCCGGTTCCAGGCCGTCCAATACCAGCAGGCTCGTATGAATCTTCGAAATCGATTTGATCTCGTTTTTCGGTCCCGTGATGGTGATTTCCGAAGGCGTCACAACCACCGGTTGTCGAACCGAGAGGCCGGGTCCCGGAGAACCTGTCATACGGGTTTTAACGGAAACCTTACGCGACGCCTTGGTCGCCCAGGTGAGGGGAATGACCGCGGGTTCCATGCGAACGATGTTGATCGTTGCCGGCAGCCTAATTTTCGACGCCTCAAAGTAGTAAAAGCGGCTTTGCGTATCGGTCAGGTCGATCTGAACCGTCGGTAAATCGTCGCGTTGAATCGCATTGATGCGAGAGCGACTTCCTCTCAGGGTCACCTTGACCTGGTCGGGTATGTCGCTGATCAACATGGTGTCCGATTCCGGAGGAGGTAGAAGGGCGACGACGTCCAGTAATACAGCGCGCTGAGCATCTTCTTCGCTATGCACCAGTGAAAAAAGCACGATCGAAGCCGCCAGCGCAAAGGCTTTCAGCCCCAGGTTCTCCGTCCATCCCCGCAAGACGGCGCCGGGTCTTATCAGCCGGAAAAACCCTTTCACGATGACCCTCCGAGCTTACTGTCCGCATTCTTGCCGTCCGGTCTTGACTTCTCCTCTTCGCTGTCTTGCGAGCCGTCGTTCTCGCCCACTTGGCTCGATTTAGACGCCTCTTCAGCGATCGTGTTTGGACTATCCGATGGTTTTATCGCCGGGGGAGGCTGAGAGATGCGTTCGGAAATGGGTGTTTTTGTTTTTTTCGTCTTGGGACGTTTGTAGGAGAGCCGTACGAGAACCTTACGCAATGAGGCGGATTCGAGGTTGCGGACGATATTGCCGTTAAAACAGAAGCTGACTTCCCCGCGCTCTTCGGATACGACGACCACGACCGCGTCGGTTTCTTCCGTCAGACCGACGGCCGCGCGATGGCGCGTGCCGAACATCGGGTCTATCTTGTTGGTGCGGCTGAGCGGTAAAAAGGCGCCTGCCTGCCAGACACGACCATCTCGAATTATCACCGCTCCGTCGTGGACCGGATTTTCCAGACTCGGAATAAAGATGCTGTAGAGTAGCTCTTTGGATACCGCCGCATCGATCGTCGTTCCGGATTCGATAAACTCATCCAGTATCGCGTCTCTTTCGAATACGATAAGCGCACCGATGTGTTTTTTCGCCAATGCCGCGGCTGCGCGAACCACCTCCTCTATCACTTGACTCTCGAGCGCGGCGCGCGCCGAGGTAAAAATCGGCTGTCGCCCGAATCTCATCAGCGCTCGCCGTATATCGTTTTGAAAGATAACTATAATCAGGACCACCAACGAGGTAATGAAGGTATCCAGCATGGCGTAAAGCGTGACGAGGCCGAGCCTTTTAGAGGCTTGATAAACGATGAAAACCAAACCTAAGCCGATGCCGGTTTGCATCGCGCGCGTTCCCTTCAGTATTAGCAGCAGGTAATAAAGCACTGCCGCGACGAGCACGATGTCTGTTAAGTCCAATAAGACGAGCGAGATTTCCCGATCGAAGAAGGCGTGCAGGGTATTCAAGAAATTTACGATCATGTGCCTTCCGATCGTGAATCCGAGCTGCGTTTTTGCTTATTTCGCAGGATACGCATGGATTCGGCTACCAATACCACTTGTCTCATCATGCGAACGTCGTGAACGCGCACCGCGCTTGCGCCGCCGAACACCGCCACGGCGACCGCCGCGGCCGTGCCGCCGAGCCGGTCACTCGGGCTCGGCCTTCCGCCACCATAATCAGGCGCCACTTTCGCAATAAAGGATTTACGAGAAGGGCCGACAAGGACCGGAAAACCGGTGGCGACGAGCTCATCCGTACAGGCCAGTAATTGAATGCTCTGCTCCGGCGTCTTAGCGAAGCCGATGCCCGGATCGATCCAGATTCGCTTCGGGTCGACACCGGCCTCTTTTGCCCGATCAACGGCTTTCATTAACTCTATGATAACCTGCTTGACGACATCTTGGTAATAAACGTTTTGTTCCGTGATCTCGCCCTTGCCGCGCGTGTGCATCAATACCAGGTGGGCTTTGGTTTCAGCGACCACGCTTAGCAGTGCCGAACAAGCCGCGCACGAGACGTCATTTACGAGCGTGGCTCCCGCCATAATTGCTTGCCTGGCGACCTCCGCTTTAACGGTGTCTACCGATACTCGAGCGCCGAGTTGCTGCGTAAGCGCGCGGATTACCGGAACAACGCGCCGGACCTCCTCGTCGGCAGAAACCCTCTCCGCTCCGCCGTCATAGACAGGTCCGGGGGGGCGAGACGATTCGCCGCCGACATCGATGACATCTGCCCCTTGCGCTAGCATTTCTCGAGCGTGCCGTATGGCAGGTTCGGTTTCGAAGTAACGCCCCCCGTCGCTGAAGGAATCAGGAGTGACGTTTAAAACCCCCCAAATTTCACAGCGTCGAGTTATCCCTTTCTCGTCTCCCCGTCGGGCGTTATCTTTCTCTTCTTTAGAGCGGGGTTCTCCCCAACCCATACCACCTCTTCTATCGTGTAGACTTCGTAAATTCTAGCTACCGGAGGGAACCTCCCTAGGACGGGGATGAAAGATAGGATCTTTTCGTTTTTCTTTACGCCGGCGGTGTTTTTCGGAATAGGAAGGTATCTCGATGCGCTTGCGCACCGGCAGCTCGCGTCCTTCCATCACCGCTACGATTTCGTCTTTGTCCAAGGTTTCTCTTTCTAAAAGCGCATACGCCATTTGATCTAGCTTATCTCGATTCTCCATTACGAGCTGCGTGATACGGGTGTACTGCTCGGTTACGATACGATGGACTTCGGCGTCGATCTCTTTCGACGTATGTTCCGAGTAATTACCTCGCCGCGGGCCGGCCATGAACGGCAGAATCGATTCGTCTCTCTCTCCATATGAAAGAGGCCCCATCTTCTCGCTCATTCCCCATTCGACGACCATCGACCGCGCCAGCTCCGTCGCTTGCCGGAAGTCGTTCGCGGCTCCGGTCGTGAGCTCACCGAGCGCGATCTCTTCGGCGATTCTGCCTCCGAGGGCCATGCCTATCCGATCGAGCGCCCACTCCTTTGAGTGACCGAGCCGGTCTTCCTTAGGAAGCGACATGGTAACGCCCAGCGCCGGACCGCGCGGGATGATAGAAACCTTATGAACGGGGTCATGATTCGGCAGCAAATACCCGACCACCGCGTGCCCCGCTTCATGCCAAGCCGAACGTCGCTTCTCGTTTTCGCTAATTATCATAGAGCGACGTTCCGCTCCCATCATAACCTTGTCTTTAGCCATTTCGAAATCGGCCATAGAGACTTCGTCTTTGTCCAGACGCGCCGCGAGCAGCGCCGCCTCATTTACCAAATTTTCGATATCGGCTCCCGAAAATCCCGGGCTGCCACGCGCGATGAGTTCGAGATCGACGTCGCTCGCGAGCGGTACTTTTTTGGTATGAACACCGAGAATGCCGATACGACCGCCCATATCCGGTCGCGGTACGACGATTCGACGATCAAATCGACCGGGCCGTAAAATCGCCGGATCCAGCACATCGGGACGGTTGGTAGCCGCGATAATAATCACGCCCTCGTTAGACTCAAATCCATCCATCTCGACGAGCAATTGGTTCAGAGTCTGTTCCCGCTCGTCGTGACCCCCACCGAGCCCCGAGCCTCGGTGCCGGCCCACGGCGTCGATTTCGTCGATGAAGATAATGCAAGGGGCGTTCTTTTTGCCTTGTTCAAATAGGTCGCGTACGCGAGAGGCGCCGACACCTACGAACATCTCGACGAAGTCAGAGCCGGAAATACTGAAAAAAGGAACGCCGGCCTCCCCCGCGATAGCTCGCGCCAATAGGGTTTTCCCCGTGCCTGGAGCTCCCATCAACAAGACACCCTTGGGTATCCGACCACCCAGGCGTTGAAACTTCTTCGGGTCCTTGAGGAAAGCGATGATTTCCTCGCAGTCGTCTTTTGCTTCGTCGATTCCGGCGACGTCGTCAAAGGTGACCTTGTTCGCGGATTCATTCAAAAGACGCGCTCGCGCGCGGCCGAAGCTCATGGCTTTACCGCCGGTGGCTTGAAGCTGCCTCATAAAGAAGAAAAAGACCACCAAAAGAAAGACCATTGGAATCCAGGTTACCAGGATGCTTCCCCATTGCCCGGTCTGGTCATCCGCGAGGTAATTAACCTGGACTTTATGTTCCACCAACTCTTTATTGACCTGTTCTCCTACAATCCCAACAGAGAGTTTTTTTTCGCGTTGGCCACCTGAATCCGTACGATAGTATTCGTACTCCGCGGTATTCTCGTTCGGTCGAATAACCACCTTCTCTACGTGGTCGTTGCGCACGTCGTTAAGGAACTCGCTAAACGGAACATTATGTAGCTTCTCCCCCTCGGCCACTAAGTTGTAGATGGCGACGAACATCAAAATGAGCATGACCCAGAGAATAAGGGTCTTATGACTCTGCTTCACATGCACCTCGCTACGATAGCGCTAGGTAAAAAGGTTCGGGGCGCGATGGTCGTCAAGAGCCCGGTTCGAAAAAAGCGTAAGGGTGCAGGGGTCAAACAAGTCGGCGGCCGATTCGCCTCTAATACCGAGCGCGCCCGAAGGGCCGGCGAAGATGGTATTCGCTGTACCCGACGGTTGTCGTTGCAAACGTACCAAGCGGAGCGGACGCGAGTCCGCGAAGCTGTAGGCTTCCAGCGGCAGTACGGAGGGTCCGTAGGACCCGAGTACGCGGGCTCGAGGACACTGGGGTGATTCGAATAGAATCGCCCCGGGATTGGTGCTGGCTTTACGCGATGAATTGGCCGCCGTCGTAGCCAAACAGCAGTACCCTTCTGAACCGTTATAAAAAAGCGATGCGTCGAGAAGTGAGGGATCAAACGCTTCTCGAGACCTTTAGAACCCTCAACGTATTGCTTTTGTCTCACGTTATACGTTACCTGGCCTGTTTATAATTAATACACTTGTGAGTAGTACGCACGATTTTCCATCTTTTTTACGTAGCATAGCAGCCCTCGGTCATCAAACTGAAGCGTCACGTGACTTTTAAGGCGGGCTGAACATAATTCGTAAATGTTTTTGAAGGCTTATCACTCCGTTTCGCTCGATTTTTAGGCAAGCCGAGGCGCAATAACCGGGCAATGAGGCCATCTCGGCCTTGAACGACAATAAGAAACATGATCCAAAGACGAGACCCATCTCGATCCGGGGTGGCCTTTATTTACCGTTTTTTTTTAGACGGGAGGTACGTCGTAGGCAGGTGATGGTTTCTCTAGATACGAGTATTACCCATCCTTTAGGTAGCCATACTTCACCCTTTTTCTTCAGCGCTCGATCGACTTGTTCGATATGAGAGCGCCCCGGCTCGATACCTGTTCGGCCTCGTATCCAAAGACGTAGAGCAGATCTTCGAGTCGCCCGCTCAGCCGCTCGAAAGACCGACTTCGAAAGCGTATTCGAGTCGTAATGTAACCGTTCAGTGGGGGACTGCTGTTCGGTTGCGACAGTGGCCGATTCATCCCGTAAAACCGGCACCGACCCCGGGGCGATTCTATTCGAATCACCCCGGCGACCTCTGTCCGGCTCGTCAGGTACATCTAGTACCATCCTCGCCGGCCCTTCGGGCGCGTTCGGTGTTACAGGCGAATCGGCCGCGGACTTGTTCGACCCCTGAGCGCTTACGTCGCAACACGCTTCAATAATCAGGCGTTGCGCATGGTTATAGAGCGTTTTTTGCTGATCTCGAGCATCGTCGGCTAGGTCGGCTAATTGTCGTACGATAGCTGGGTTTTCTCGTTCGAGAAGTGGTAGAACGTTTTGGCGGACACGCACCCTTTCGTAACGAGTGTCCGCGTTGCTCGGGTCGAAAACGATCTCGGAACATTTGCTAAATGCGTAACGATGGACCAGGTTACGTCTACAGTCGATCAGTGGCCGGATGACACCGTCTATTCGCATAGGATGAGTTCCAGCCAAACCGCCGATGCCGGCGCCTCGAAGTAGGCGCATGAGAACCGATTCAGCTTGGTCGTCCTGGGTATGGCCAACCGCTATACGGTCGGCGCCGATCTCGGTCGCGAGATTCTTTAACGCGACGTAGCGGCCGTTTCGGGCGTTGAGTTGGATACCAGCCCCCTTTTTTAGGTTGAGCACAAGTGGATAGAAGTCGACGAACGCCATCGCGGCCTGTTTTCTAGCTATCTCTACCTCAGCGGCGGCTGCTTCCCGCAGGCCGTGATTCACCGATGCCGAACAGAGGGTAAAACCAAGATCGGGCGCAAGACGCGCGAGCGCGAACAGCATTGCGGTTGAATCCGGACCCCCGGAACAGGCCGCTAATATGCGCATCCCCCTTTCGACTAGTTTTCGTTCGACCAGAGTTCGGCGAACTCTAGAAACAATCATGAATCTAGCCGCTTTCTACTGCAGGGCACCGATCGAGCTTAGACAGCCTAAAAACAACCCGAAACCAACGAAAAACGAAGCCCTGCTCGCGAGTTATGAGCTTGGCGACCATCTTCTCGGGAGCTCAGAACTGGCACGATCGGTGTTATCGCGGGCGCCGCTAGGAAAACACCTTTATCCGACAGGCGCACAAAACCGGGACCAGCCGCGCGCGCCAGTTGTTGAATGCGTTGGCCGCGAGCACGGCGGTGAGCCTTTGAAGCGGCTTCTGATGCGCCGTTCGATTCGTCCTCGGGGTCATACGCCGTCGACGAAAGAGTTAAAACCGTTGCGGGCACAACTAACGCCATGCCGATCACCAATGTCGCTACGGCTGCCTCTGGATGCCCTTCTCCCTCCTCTAGTAAGAAATAACCGGCAACGCCGCCGCCTGCAGCGCCGACTATCGGAAAGATGACGAACGCCCACCATTCGTCCAACCCGGCGACCGCGGGAAGTACGAAACCGAGCTCGGCGCCTATGAGACCAAGACCGATAATTCCCTTGAAATCGGCTGATAACTTATCGTCGCTGTCTTGCTCTCTTTCTTCAGAATCCTCGTCATCTTGCGCCAACGCCGCGTTGGACAAGGAAAAAGTCGCGAAGACGAGAAAGAGACTGAAAAAGGCGATTCTATACTTATGAGTCAAGAGCACGCCCTATCCTCCGTGAAAAGTAAGTAAAATAACGTACACAGGATAATTAACGTCGGCAAACGATCCACACTCTACGACGAAAAAGGAAATTGAAGAACCCATATCGTGACAATCCGTCGCCCATCGATTTAAAATTCTTTGGTATTTTCAAACTCGGAGAGCCATAACTCGATTTGATCGCGCCCGCTCCAGCTATCCGGTCGAAAGATACCTAAAGCCGTGATCGGTTTTCCAATCGGAACGCTCCTTTTACCCTGTTGATAGCCGAAAGCCGAAAACTTATGGCTTCCCACCCGCAATGATAGCTTAAGGTGCTCGTTTCCAACAACTTGGCTCTCTTCGACGTAGGCTTCGGGTACGAGAAAGACGGGCTCGGCGTTTGCCTCACCCACTGGCTCGAGCAGGGCCAGGTCGGATGCCGGGGGCAGATCGAAGACGCCCGGATCGATCTGTACGTCGATTTGCGGAAGGTTTGTCCACTGCTCCTGTTCGGCGAGTTTTTCGCTTACGGCATCTGAAAAGGCGCTTCGAAACGCTTCGATTTGCGACGAATGAATCGAAATTCCCATGGCCGCTTGATGCCCTCCGAAATTGTCCAGGATTTCGCGGCATCGAACCATCGCGTCGAATAGCGGAAAGCCTCTACAAGATCGACAACTTCCCCTTCCGATTCCGTCTTGTAGCGCGATGACGACGCTCGGAACCCCGAAGCGATCGGCAAGACGGGAAGCGCTAATACCCACGACGCCGCGATGCCAACCCTCTTTCGCCGCGATTATTCCGGATTTTGGATTCGGTCCGTAGCACGTTAAGACTTGAGCTATCGCTTCTTCCGTTACCCGTCGTTCTATCACTTTTCTTTGCTGATTGATCCGTTCAACTCGAACGGCCAACGAGCGAGCTTCCATAAGGTCTCGCGCTCGCAGAAGGGCGAGAGTGAGCGATTGGTCTCCGAGTCTGCCCGCGGCGTTGAGTCGCGGCGCAAAGCGGAAAGCAATCTCTCCCGCCCCAATAACGGCGTTCGGGCGAATTCGGGCGGCTTCTCGTAACGCGACGATTCCCGGCCTTCCATTACCGCAACCCAGTAGTGCCAATCCAGCGCGGACCAGACGCCGGTTATCGCCTGTCAGAGGCGCGACGTCGGCTATCGTTCCGAGCGCGACCAGGTCGAGCCACGGTCTAAGATCCAACGCCACCCCAAGGCTAGCGCGGACCGCCGCCGCAAGCGAAAGCACGAGGCCAACGCTCGCCAGACCTTTATAAGGGAAACCGCAGTCCGGACGCCGCGGGTTGAGGAACGCCAAGGCCGGTAGCGTTTCTGAGGGAACCAGGTGGTGATCGACCACTATCACGTCGACGCCCGCTTTTTTCGCCATTTCGAGGCGCGGGTGGTCACTCGAACCGCAATCGCAGGCAACGACCAATTTAGGTCGCGTCTGTAGAATCCGTTTAAGGGCTGGCTCGCTGAATCCGTACCCACCCTCAAATCGGTTGGCGACCAATACCATCACTTCTCCCCCGAGACGCTCCAATATGTCACCCATAATGGCGGCGCTCGCGGTACCGTCCACATCGTAGTCGCCAAAAACGGCGACGCGTTCCCTCGCGCGTACGGCGCGAGCCAGCCTGTCAGCCGCGATATCGCGGTCCGCCATTTTATCCGGCGAGGTGAGACCCGAAAGCAGAGGCGCCAAGAAGCTGCGCGCGCTTTCGGCGTTCTCGATTCCGCGGTTTAGCAGGACTTGCGCGATCGTCGCTGATATGTTGCAGCTACTCGCCAGCTCTCGGGCCGCCTCCGGATCTGACGGGCGCAACAGGTAGTCCACTATATTTTCCTAAAAAAGCGCCTATCCATCCATTCGGTGAACGGCGCCGCGATATAGATCGACGAATAGGTTCCGATCAAGATACCGATGAACAAAGCAAAAGTGATGTCGCGGATAATCGGTGTGCCCCACCAAAAGAGGGGTAGGACGGCGAGTAGAGTCGTCAGCGATGTAACCACCGAACGAGATAGGGTTTGAGATATGCTCACGTTCATGATTTGAGCCAAGGTGCTTTCGCGCATCCGTTGCATGTTTTCGCGGATACGATCATAAACCACGATCGTGTCGTTGATCGAATATCCGACCACGGTGAGGAGCGCGGCAACGGTAGCGAGACTGACCTCTTTTTGAAGCAGTACGAGTATTCCGATGGTGATGAGTACGTCGTGCAGCAAGGCGATGATACCACCCGGCGCGAACCGCAAGTCGAAGCGAAACGCGACGTACGCCATGATAAAAGCGATGGCCCAAAGCATTGACATAATCGCCGAGTCTCGCAGCTTTGCGCCTGCCTTGGGACCGACCCATTCGACTCGTAGCGGCGTATCCGGAACTTGATCGCCGAGCTTTGTCTTTAGCCCTCGGACCAACTCGTCAGCCAACCCGACTAGGCGCGCTTCATAGCGATTGTCTTTTGCCGATCCGAAAACGGTGACGTCGCGTATGTGCGCGCCGGCTTTTTCCAACGCCAGTCGGATCGCGTCTGTCTGCGCGGCCCCTGAAAGACGCAGCGAGATCTTATCGCCTCCCGGCGATACCTTCATTTCGTCGACCTTGATATCTCCGAGCTGGCCCGCCAGCGCTGCTTTGATTTTCGACACCTGTTTTTCCGATATCGTCGAGACTTCCTGTACGCGAACGATGTATTGGTTTTCCTTTCCCTGGACATTGACCACGTCGGGGCGACCGTAGCCGAGACCGAGGATCGCGTATCGCAACTTGCCCGGATCGAGATTTCCGTTAAAGGCTATCTCCAGCTCGGTGCCGCCCTTAAAGTCCGTCCCGTAGTTGGGGCCGGGGACAAATACGGAGACCAATCCGGCTGTCGCCAGCAAGAATGACATCGCGCCGAACATCACGCGATGTTTAAGAAAGTCTATGGTTAGATCAGGTCGAAAGAATTCCATGACCTCACCCGACCCTTATTCGTTCAACTCGAAGTCCACGTACGACCCAATCGAAAAGGACGCGCGAGCAAAAAACCCCGGTGAACAACGAGGTACATATGCCGATTATCAACATAACCGCAAAACCTTTTATCGGTCCTGTTCCATATTGAAACAACACGACACCTGCTAAAAACGTCGTTATTTGACTGTCGAAGATCGACCAAAAAGCACGGGCGTACCCCTGGTCTACAGCGGACCGCGCCGACTTACCCGCTCGAAGTTCTTCGCGGATGCGTTCGTTTATCAACACGTTCGCGTCGACCGCCATCCCTATGGTAAGCGCGAGAGCGGCGATGCCGGGTAGGGTCAATGTCGCCTCGAAAAACGCCATGGTGCCCAATATCAAGAGTAAATTAAGAATCACCATCAGATCGGCGATCAGGCCTCCGATTTGGTAATAAAGAAGCATGAAAACGAGAACGATGGTTACTCCTATCAGCGCGCCGATCGATCCAGCTTGAATCGCGTCATGCCCGAGGGTGGGCCCTATCATCTGTTCGTTCGCCGGTCGGATTGGAACCGGTAGAGCGCCGGCTTTCAAAACGATCACGAGATTTTTCGCCTCGTTTAGGATCTCGTTGTAGGCCCGATAACCTCCCATGGTGATTTGACAACGACGTCCGATCTCAGTCTGAATCGTCGGTGCGGACTCTACTCTATCGTCGAGAATAATCGCCATCCGTCGCTTGATGTTTTCTCCAGTCAGCTTGCGGAATTTATTCGCGCCCGCGTCGTTGAAGTTGAGCAGAACGATCGGCTTTGAGGTTTGCGGGTCGTTATCCACCCAGGTGTCTTCGATGTCTTGGCCCGTGACCTCCACCAAGGAGTAGAGAAAATAAGTGCGCCAGGCTTCTTCCCCCGGTTTGTGTTTTTTCTCGTCGTCGACCGGGTCGAGCATGCCGATTCTAATGTCGCGGTCGAGCGGTATCTTTCCCTCTTCAGCCAGGGAATCGACGTAATCGGTCAACTTCTGACGGGCGTTTTTTCCACGCGTCACCAAGTATGTCGAGGCGACCTTCGGTTTATCCTTACCCGCAGACGGGTATTCGGTCTGCTTTTCAAAGCCCTTAGGTATTTCCGCGAGCTGTTCTATGAAGGTTGATTCATCGTCAACGATTTTGAATTCTAGGCGCGCTGTCTTACCGATGATTTCGCGAATACGGTCGAAAGCCGTTTCGTCAGCGCCTGGAACCTCGACGATGATGTCAGTATCCTGAGCTAAAACCGAGGTTTCTCGCAACCCAAGGGCGTCGATGCGGTTTGAAATGGTCTCGCGCGCTTGATCTACCGCGGTTTCGCGAATGTTTTCGAGAAAATCTGTCCGTACTTCAAGCACGATTTCTTTGTTTGATCGAGACAGCTCCTTAAGGTCGCCGTAGCGTTTGACAAATTCACGATCGATTTTGCCGGTGTCAGAGTCCGCTTTGAACTTGACCGTGATCCGTTGCGAGCCTTGCTTTTCTATTTGAAACCTCTCGCGCAGCTTGGCTCGTGTATCTCGGTCCGGCGCCTCCCCTTCAGGGATGACTCCGATTTTCTCGCCTATCGCCACCAGAAGTTGGTCGGCGCGCGTATCGCGTCTGTCCCTAACCGCCTCGTCGACCTCGACCTCATACATCAGCCGCAAACCGCCGCGAATGTCGAGCCCTGGACTGATGCGCCGGGCGTTTATCTTTTTGAGATAGGCGGGGGCCGGAACCCACCTATCGAGACTCGGCCATAAGACAAACCAAACGAAAACAGCCAGGCCAAGAACAAAAACCACTCGTAAGTACCATCCCCTATCCATCCGATTTACCGTTTTTTAGTAGATTCTATTAAATCTTTATTTACTTTTTTCCTTTGCCTTCGGAAGGTTTCGCTTCTTCTTTTCCCGCTATATGAGAACGAAGAATATTGATTCGAACTTTATCCGCGATGAGCAAATCGACCTCTTGCTCTCGAAGATCGACGATCTCGCCTCTAATGCCCGAGGAGGTCCGTACTTTATCGCCGACGCGCAGCGCCTTTAGCATCGTCTCGGTGGTCTTCTGGCGCTTCTGTTGCGGCCGAATCAGCAGAAAATAGAGAACCGCAAACATGATGAATAGAGGAATAAGACTCTCTATTCCACCTTGTCCGCAACCCATCGGCCCGCCGTCATGACGGGTTTGAGGACGAGGGGTTTCGTTTGTGGCTTCGGTCGGTTCTGGCTGCATTGACCAAAGAGTCTGGGTTAGGAAAACCTGCACTTGTCGCCTCTTCTCTCTGTTTTTTGACCGGTCTCTGTCCGCTACCTTACATGAGCGATCCAATCATAACGTTCCATGCCGAAAGCTCGCGCTTTTTACTCTACGGTCCAGTCAGCGTCAACTCGTCAGTTATCACATTGTTTTGTCAGTCGCCGGGAGAACGATGTCGGTTTTCAAGGTCGAACCCTATGTCAATCCGTACGCCATCCCCGTTAATAGATCGTGGGAGCGGTCGGCCTACTTTTTTTTGTCGAAAGTAGGCTGGACATAATTAGAGTAATTGTGATTTATTCTTTTATCGCTCGGCAGTTCGCCGTGTGTCTAAGGGATAAGAATCGATAAAGGAGAATTGGAAGAAGCAATAACCGAGTTATCGCGAGTTACGACACGCTGGAGAGATGACAATCCTTCCTTAACCCAAGAGATCCGCGGCCAAGTCGTTCGTACTACCTAACGCTCCCGCGGTGCTGGCAAGGAGCGCGGCGGTTGTAGCTAAAGAGCGAATCGGAACAAGCAGGCCGATATCGTCGTATTGATCGCTCTCGGTTGTAACCAAGTAGCAATACCTATCTGAACGATATAAGAAACATTTAGGCGATTCTATGCTAATAAGCGCGTTAGCTTTCTTTGGGACCTGCACCAAATACCTTCGCTGTATAGGTTCCGCACCTTTATGGAGGCCCGATGATTGAGAAGGTCGATAAGATTTGGATGGATGGAGAATTAGTCAATTGGGACGATGCGAAGGTGCACGTCATAAGCCACACGTTGCACTACGGTCTAGGCGTATTCGAGGGGATCCGTTGCTATAAGCGGGAGAACGGCCAAAGCGTCGTTTTTCGACTTAAGGAGCATGTTGATCGACTTCTCAAGTCGGCACATATCGCTGGTATCGAGGTCCGTTGGAGCGCTTCGCAGGTTTTTAAGGCGTGTCTCGATACCGTCCGTGTGAACAAACTGGATGAATGCTATATGAGGCCGCTGGTTTTTTTAGGAGCGGGCGATATGGGTTTGTTTAGTGTAGACAACCCGGTTCATCTCGTCATCGTAGTGTGGCGCTGGGGAACCTACCTAGGAGACGAAGGGCTGGAAAAGGGTATCCGCGCGAAAGTGAGCTCGTATACGCGTCCGGGAATCAATATCTCGATGACAAAAGCGAAGATCGTCGGTCACTACGTCAACTCCATTTTAGCAAAACGAGAGGTTATCAACGCGGGATATCAAGAAGCCGTGATTCTCGACTCACAGGGATATGTCGCCGAGGCGACGGGTGAAAACGTTTTCATGATTAAACGCGGAAAGCTCTTAACGCCTCCGCTCGGTTGCTCGATCCTGAACGGAATCACTCGTGATACGATTTTCGAGCTATGTAGCGAGATGGAAATTCCGTGCGAGGAGCGGCTGATTTCTAGGGACGAGCTGTATATTGCCGACGAGGTATTCCTAACCGGATCGGCAGCCGAGATCACGCCGATACGAGAAATCGACGACCGAAAAATCGGCGACGGGAATCGAGGCCCTATTACGAAACAGCTTCAAGAGAGTTTTTTTCAGATCGTTCGCGGCTCCGACGACAACCATATGCATTGGTTGGCCGTTGTATAGCTTCTCGTCCGTCTGCAAACGCAACGTCGGTCGTCGTTTATGGATATCGAAGCTCGCCTTAAAGCCGATTCATTACTCGGAGGTTTGATCGTCGTCTTTGCCGAGCGTCTCCGGATCGAATAAAAAGCGTTGACAACGTGGGCATTGCTCAAGGGTTTCGGCTCGCTGCACCGCATTGACTTGTTGCGGCGGCAAGATCATGTGGCAACCACCGCAACAATCTCCGTTAAGCTTCACTACACCTATTCCGCCCCGTTTGCTTCGGATCCTGTCATAACGCTTAATCAGTGGGGAAGCGATCTTGTTCAGTTGTTCATCCCTTCCTGCAAGTACGCGATTTTTTTGAGTTTCGAGCTCACCTAACCTCGTTTTTGTAGTTTTTTCTTCTTCCTGCACTATTGCGACGAGCTGCTCGAACTCTTTTTTGTGTTGTTCGAGCACGGCACCCCTCCTATCGATCGCTTCTTTTAGTCTTTCTCGCTCGGATTCGCGCTCCTTTAGATGACGCCGGATCACTTCCATTTCCTTTTCGACCGCATCGGCTTCACGCATTGTGCGGGCTTTCGCGGATTTCGACTTTGACCGAGCAAGGGCCTGGTTCTGTTCCTTGATCCCTTCTTCTTGAGCCTGATATAGGTTAGTCGCCTCTTCCAGTTGCTGCTGCTCCGCCGTTAGTAGTTCTTCAAGCCGATCAACATCGTTTTGCAACTCTTCCAGCCGCTTCGGTGCGCTCTTCAGTTCAGCTTCTAGGTCTCGTGCTAATATGTCGATCTTCGCCAATTCCACCAGCGCCTTTAGATCTTCGAGCACCTTGTTGACCTCCCGTCTCTCTAAAAATGGGGCCTGATAATCTCGTCTGTTTTAGATGAGTCAATTGTAAGAAGCATAAGAAACATCCAATGTTTTAGCCGTATCTCGTAAAAAAGCTATCACGACTGAGCGGCGTTTAGCCCGTATTTTCGAGACGCGCAAGTCTCAATCACCACGACGCTGACGAAATCGGTTTAGTCGCGTTCACTGGGCCATTGATAGTCGGCGACGACGGGTGCCGATTCATCCCATAAAAGCGCCTCTGTCAGCCTTCTTCATATATATCCGCGGCCTACGACAAACGACGAGCTTCGCCGGCCCATCGGCCGCGATCGGCTTTACCGGCGAATCGGCCAACCACTTGAGCACTAGGGGCTCGCGCAAAAAAAAACTTCACTTTTAGCATCCCATCTCGGGGCCAACTGTCTCATCTCCTCAATCGCGGAATCCTCGAAATAGCGCTGCTATTGC
>JAFGIB010000150.1 GCA_016929805.1 Deltaproteobacteria bacterium
ACCCGAGTACGCCGGCGCGAGGACGCTGGGGTGATTCGAATAGAATCGCCCCAGGGTCGGTGCCGGTTTTACGGGATGAATTGGCCGTCGACTTGTTTGCCCCCCTGAACGCTTACGTTTTATCAATCCCCTGCGAACCATTTCGGAGCCCGACGACACCGACCGCAAGGAGCGACGACGATTCAATAGCAACGCTCTTTTAAGCAATAGCAACGCGGCGGACAGAGTCGTCCCGCCCGAGAGGCTTATGTAAGACAGACCTTATTTGAAATGCGACCTCGCGAAGCGGCTCGCCGGCTCGGCGGTGGCCCCGCCGGTTAGGCGTGAAAGGCTTTCTTCACCTCTTCGGCGATGATCGACAGACCGGCTTTTACAATACGTTCATCTTGCGCATAAGTTACGCGGATGCACTCGTGCTGATGGGGCCACGGTTCGGTTAGACCGGGAAAGAAGTAATGGCCGGAAACGACTAATACGCCTCTCTGCTTGAGTCTTTGGTAGAGCATCTGAGAAGTGACGGGCAGGTTTCGAAACCAGAGCCAGAGAAAAAAAGCGCCCTCGGGTTTATGGATCAAAAAGTCGACCCCGCGCAGCTCTTTTTGTAGTTGCCGCACCGCCCGGCCGGCTTTCTTCCTGTAAAAAGGCCTGATGAGATCAGCGCCGATCTTGATGATCTCCCCGCTTTTTATCAGGTCTAGCGCCAAGGCCGCGCCCACGCTCGAGGGCGAAAGGCTCAATACCGCGTTCGCGCTTGAAATAATTCTGATCAACTCTTCATTGGCTATTACGACTCCGGTGCGGGTGGCCGGCAGTCCGAGCTTGGAGAGGCTCATACAAACCACCGTGTGTTGGTTGAACACGGGGTTGGCCTCGGTATAGATGATATTCGGGAAAGGGGTTCCGTAGGCGCTGTCGATGATCAGCGGAAGCTCATGTTTTTTGGCGAGAGAGACAAGCCTTTCTATCTCCGAATCGGTCAGCACGTTGCCCGTCGGATTAGTAGGACGAGAAACGCAGATGGCGCCGATCTCTTCGGTAATTGAAAGCGCCTTGAAATCGATGTGATACTTAAAAAAGTTCTGATCCAAGAATTCGATTTGCGGCCGAATCGCGCTGGCGAAATTTTTTTCTAACCCGATATCGCTATAGCCGATGTATTCGGGAGCAAGAGGAAAGAGGATCTTTTTATTCACCCCGCGGTCGTCGAGCCCGGCGAAAAGATTAAATAGGATGAAAAAAGCCGTCTGGCTTCCGTTGGTCAAAACGATGTTTTCCGGCCCCACTTCCCAACCGAATTGAGACCGCAAGAGCGCGGCTAAAGCTTGGACAAATTCCTTCTCGCCCTGCGGCGACTGATAGTTGCCGATCATACGTTCGAACGCGCCTTTGTGCTTGAGAATGCGCTTCATCCGTCTTCGGTATAGAGCCTGAACCTTGGGGATATGGCTGGGGTTGCCCCCGCCCAGCATCAGCATCCGCTCGTCGCTTGCCAAGGCATTTCCGAGATCATCCATCAGTTGAAGAATGCCGGAGCTGGTTTGAAACTTCCGGCCGAATCGAGAAAAGTGCATTTCGCGCTCCTATCTTTTTACAAACGCGAATAGACGAACTCGAGCTTTTCGCGTCCTGTCACCATTTGGAAACGGCGTTACTCCTGGAAAGCCTTGCAAAAACCTTTTTTCTTTAGCCACCTTACCGCCTGTGGCGATGACTCGAAGCATAACCACATTCATATATTTTACAGATAAGTCAACATTATCGTTTAATCCCAATAATTTTTTGTAAAAGCAATATGTAAAGGTAATGATGGGTCACTGGAAGTTAATGCTTTTATCTTTTTGTGCATCTATAGTACAAAGCGTTTTTTAAACGCGCTTAACGAACAGCGAAACGAAGCGCATAGGCAATAATGAAGTAAAAAAGGCGGACTATAAAAACCGGTTTTGAAAAACCCTCGACCGAAAAGACGTAACGGAGGATGATGTGGCGGTACAGAAACGAAATAAGACCATGATCAAGGGATGTTATCTGCTTTTACTCGTACTTCTTCTGAGTTTTTATATGGATCAGAAAGTACGGGCGCAGTATCCCAGCGGCAGCTATTATACCCCGGCTCAACAAGCTCAACCCCCCGCGGGCACCGCTACGCCGGCGCCGCCTGCTGCGGCTACTCAACCGGGTTATCAGCAACCCGCACAGCCGGTCTATCAGCAGCCCGCGCAACCGGTCTATCAGCAGCAGCCCGGATATCAGTCGCCGGAGGGCTTACAAGGATACCCGGCGACCGCATCCGCGTACGAGCCGGAGCCAGCGCTGGGCAAGAAGAAGAGCGATCACGAACGGGCGGTGAACGAAATCGGATTAGGGCTATTGGGCATTATCGATATGCCGATCGTCGCGGCCGAGTTGGACGAGACCAATTCATTTTATTTTGCCAACCTACGCGGGGACGCGGAGCTTGCGGCTCCTACCATCGGGGTACGGTACTGGTTTAATGAAACCGTCGGCATCCAAGGCGGTCTCGGTCTTGGCTTTTCCGAGGGCGCAATTGAAAGAGTCGCGGGAGGTGTCACGACCAAAGCGGACTCGCCCTCATACATGGCCTTCACCGTGCACGCCGGCGTTCCGCTCGCGTTGATTTACAGCGGCCATTTTGTCTTCGAGGTCGTTCCTCTCATTGACGCCGGTCTGTCCACCGGAACCGTGTACGGACTAACACCCGAGAGCAACACGGACGTTTCGAGCTTGTTGCTGCGGGTCGGCGCGCGCGTTGGCGCGGAAATACACTTCGGTTTCATCGGTATTGAGCAGCTCGCTCTTCAAACCTCGCTCGGGCTTCAACTCTCCTATCTAAGTAAGTCGCTGTCTTATCCCGGCGTCGAAGAGAACGCATCCGAATTAACCATCGGGACGACCGCGGGCAACAGCCCCTGGGATCTGTTCACTAAAAATATAAGCGCTATCTACTATATCTATTAGAGCCCTTCTCCCGAATACCTTGACTCGTTTTTCGGACGGGAAGACTTCTTCCGCGTCGTCGCTGTTTGCAGCCGCGGCCGTCGCCGCAGAAATACTTCGCGAGGATTTACGAGTCGAGCTGTAGATTCACGGCGTGAAGCGGTTTACGTCGACGGAATTTTTGCAACGTTAAGCACGACCTACACGCGCGGCGGAAATCGGCCTAATCCGACTCATTGACGATCAAGCTAACCGCCGACCCTTCGTCGGCCAAAGCGTCGGCTTCGGGATCTTGACGCAAGACAATGCCCGCGCGGCGGTCCTCGTCGTAGCCGTATCGAACGCTGCCGACCTCGAACCCTTGCTCCTTCAACATCTCTTTCGCCTGGCTCAACCCTCTACCGACAACATTCGGAACTTCGGATTGTTTACCTTCCGAGACGATCAGGTTCACGACCGAATCGGGTTCTACGGTCTCGCCGGCGACCGGAACCGAAGCGATCACGTGATCCGCCTCAACCGAATCGCTTTTCTGTTTTGTAATCGTACCTACCTTAAGACCAACGCCGGTTAACTTCTGCATCGCTTCTTCCACCGGAAGGCTCGTCAAGCCCGGCACCTGAGATTCGTTTTGTCCGGTCGAGATGACGACCTGAACCGGCGTGCCTTTTTTCACCCACGAACCTTGCATCGGGCTTTGCTGCGCGATGCTTCCCGCCTCGGCCTTGTCGTCGGCTCGCTGTTCGGAAATCACAAGCGACAGCCCCATCGGGTCCAAGAGCATTCGAGCCTGGTCGGGCTGCAGACTTAGAACTGAGGGCACCTGAACGTTGTCCTTATTCACCCGAGGACCGTTGACAAAATAGGGCAGCCCGATAAATCCGCCTAATAAAGCGGCGCTCGTGATAGCGGAGGTTAACATCGAAACTAGGATGACTTTGCTCGTATTCATAGCTTGAAGATAACACAAGGATAGAAAAAATTAGCCATGTTTCGGCAAACATACGGTTATAGTTTTATTACTGAAAGTTACCCGAGGCAACATATTGAAAACAGTAAATAAAGCGATGACTGTGGTAAATTATTGACGTTCGCCGCTCTTTAGACCTGCCGGTGAATGCGCTTCTCAACGCCTAGCCTCTACCCTTATGGTGACACACACGTGGTTCGGGTCTATCGCATCGCACCTATTCGGATACGGTTTTTTTCCATACGCTTCTTCGTGCCGGTTCATCTGGCGCACACGCATTTGAATTCTAATCGCTCCTTGACAGCGGGGGGGGGGGTTAATATGCGATCGTTACATGGGAAGTTATCAGCGTTACAAAAAGACTTTTAGATATCAACAACGGGAAATGAAGGGAAGGGACATGAAGAATAAACCGATTTCTCGGTATGAAAAGCCATATCGGGTTAGAACAACTCTCTCATTAGAACGAACGGTATCGCTTGAGAATAGATTTTTTCTATTCGCTACTGTTACACCTTTGTTATTTCTCATATTCTCCTGCGCTAACGAAGCGACGGACCCGCCAGTTGCTTCAAAAAAAATATCGCTTGAGGTTGTAAAGACGGAATCTAATGACGAACAGCGCGTATTCGCGGACGATATTGGTTCGCAGGCAGTTGTGATTACTTGGGATTCGCAACAGCCCACCGTTAGATCGGACGCGCTACGAGCGACGATTTGGAACGTATCAGAAAGACCTATTAAGGCGAATCTCAAGGTCGTAGCCTATGGTCCTACCGGAGATACGATAACGCGCAAGTTGGGAAGCCGAGCGCTTAACGGGGGATCGAGTCAATTAGTACATGTTCCTATCGGCGACTTACCAATTCAAAGCGCGGGCGCTTCTACAGCGGTTATTCTAGTTGCGAGTTATCCGGGAGATTCACTCTATTCGACGAAGGGGAATGCACAAGAGTCAGGGACGGTAGAAGCATTTAGCGTCTATAAACACGTGACGTTTGACGAGGATTTCTCAATAGCCACGATAAGAACAATTGAGGCGCAAGTTGAGGCCAACCAACCGATTTACGAAGGTGAATCAAAACCCGGTCCTATAGCGATGCGCGTATACGACGAGTCTACGGACACGATCAATAAAGCGGCGTCGGCCGTTTCACCTAATTTTGAAAATAAGGGCGAACCAGCGGCTGTCGTTAGCATCCTTAAGTTGGATCCCAGCGCCTACGGCCCTAGATCTATAACCGACCTTCGTTTTCAAACGAAAGAGGAGTAGCCTATGAAAAATACCATGACGCTTCGATTTCTAATGTTTGCCGGCGTGTTAACCGCGATTGCGACGGCGCCAAATACGAGTTTGGCCGTCGGATATTATAAGTTTTGTGCAAGATGGCAATATCAATTTACCGATCAGGGACTAGGAGAGGACTACCTTAAACATACGGCGGGACAGAGTTATGGTCGCATCGCCGCCGCTCGTTCCTACGCGATGGTATGGCGAGATTCAACCGCGGTTTGGGGCGGATATATGAACTCGAGTGGATGTACCGGGTCAATAGTCGGAAACGCCGGGACCTATCTTTTCTGGATTTTCCCGGAAGTTAGTTCCTCGTCGAATAAAAAGATCAGTATATACCCGGATAGTAATGAGCAATGGTATACTTGGAGTTACTCCCAATACCGTCCAGCGGTTCCATCGGGCAGCACTGTTACCTTGTGGTATAACCTTGGCGGCGACCCGATCTCCTCAGTTGCTGCGGTGGCCACGGAAATTATCAACCGGGCGGTCTCTGACACGAACTTTTTACCCGATAAATCTACCCCCTATAAAATCTACGCAAATCAGATGTGTCCGGGCGGAGCGTCAGCGTGCTATACAGGCGGTAGAGTATATCTTGGTACGCTCAACGGAGGCCGCGCGGCCAATATCAAGACCGCGATAGCGCACGAAATGGGCCACGCTAACATGGACTATCTGATGGGAATTCCCAAAGTCGATTATAACCACTCGGTTCCCGCGGATCTTACACACTGCCGTTGTGACCACGTATCGCCACCGGAGGAGAACAGATTGCACTGCCTTCAATCTCGAGAACATGCCTATACCTCGCAGGCCGAGGGTTGGGCGCACTTCTACGCCGCGGATCTTTTCAATAACCCGAGTGACAGCAACTGCTGGTTCGCCTACTATAAAGAATTCCTGTATGGAGTGGTCGCACCACCTCCCGTACAGATTAACGCTTACGCGGACCACAAATGGATAAGAACGTTATGTTCCTACAGCAGTACCGGATCGGAACTCGATTGGTTGACATTGTATTGGAAGGTGAACAATAAGACGGCGAGTGCGTTTAGTTTCGCCGATCTGAACAACGTATATCGCAAGATCTGCGGCGACGCAAAATGCGATTCGAATGACGTCCCGATCTGGAATAGCACACTAATCGCCGTTGGGTTGATTTATGGCACAACCCACCCGAAGTTTATCTTCTGGCGAGACACCGGCGTGGCAAAGGGCACGGATCTATAGATTCCTATTCAGAGAGTAAGATAGCGGATGAAGCGTGCGGTCGCGATAGTATGCGTATTCTTGTTGTCGTTCTCCTGTGCTCGTTCCAGAATGAAGAAAGATAAGGATTCTGGTAGACAGGGCTCGGACACGTCTCGCGACCGCGATTCGTCCGCGACGGGCACCGCGGTCAAGGATGGGTACAAAGCTACGGACTCCTCGGCATCGACCCGCGACGCCGTCGTGAGAAGCGCCGCCAATACAAAAGATGCTAATCTAGCTCTTTCGCAGCCGCCTCCGATTAACCTACAATCCGCTGCGGATTGCGTTCATCCGGAGGTAGAGCCCGATTGCTCGGGCGGCTTTTGCCGTATCCCCGCGGGCTGCTTTATCATGGGCTCTCCGAGAGATGAGCCCTATGCCTGTAAGTATAGCTGTATTCAAGTCCAGGTCACGCTAACGCATGACTTTGAGATAGGAGAAACCGAGGTCACGCGCGAGCAGTGGTCATCTGTTGGCTGGGAGCAACCGGAGTATAACCGGTTGGTGGGAGAGGGAGAGTGTCTTGAACCGAGCTGTCCGGTGGCAAACGTAACCTCGTTGGACGCGATGGCCTTTGCCAACCGCTTTTCGGAGCTGAAAGGGTTTCGACCTTGTTACGAGTTCTCCGGATGTTCCGGTGAGATCGGCAAAGACTATATATGCGAGTCAGTTCTGATTGCGGCGCAAAACGCTTACCATTGCGAGGGATATCGGTTGCCGTATGAAGCTGAATGGGAGTACGCGGGGCGAGCGGGCACGAGAACAGCGCTATATTCTGGCGATGTTCTTCCCGAAAACCCGGAGGCCGATTATTGTTTTAGAGAACCAAACCTGGAAGACGTAGCCTGGTACTGCAACAACTCAAACGGACGAGCGCATCCGATTGCCCAAAAGCGTCCCAACGCATGGGGACTCCACGATATTCACGGCAACATGGCGGAGTGGTGCAACGATCTTTATAAGGCATACCCAACGGGACCGCTTGTCGATCCGACGGGAGTGCAAAACCCGGGTCGTGAATTGAGGCCGCCGGAAGTTGAAAGGTCGGACGGCGTTTTTTGCCGGGTTTTTCGTAGCGCCGGACATCTCTCCTCGACGGCATCGATCAAGATAAATGCGCGTAGTTGTAGCGGTGACGATCATCCCTCGGGAGCGAGTTCCGGAACGGGTTTTCGATTAGCGCGAACGCTCGTTCCAACCCAGTGATATCTCGATAATAAAAAGGTATTTAATGAGGACGATAATCTCAATATCTTATCTGGTTGTTTTACTTTTTCTATTGTCTTGTTCGAAAAGCAAAACGCGAGACACTAGGCCGGACGCGAGCGAAAATACGAACGACGAGGCAATCGATTCGGGCGGCGATGTAATGATAGTTTCTGACGCCGGCCTAGAGCCTCCTTGCTTTGATCCAAACGAGGTTATCGAGGCGTGCGGCGACGTCGATATACGATTCGGCGTCCGTGACGCCGTTGAGCTTGCCGACGAGAGCATTTTGGGAAACTCGGCGCGTTTCGTAGCGGTTGGAGGCCGGGCGGTTCTGGGCGAGCGGACGGATAGGGAGAGCTGGAATAACCGATGGGCGGTCGTGACGCTGCACGAACCGACCCACGAAGAATATGATAAAGGATTTGATTCTATTACAAAGGTACATGAAATCGAGTGGCCGGAAAAGGTAGACGGGTTTGAAGTGCTAGACGTCTGGTCTGATTTCGGCGTGCGATTTGACGATATCGATATATTCGCGCTCCTTTGTACCTCCTCCGTTTGTACGATCGCGGGCGCGGATAGCAATAGCGATGAGCCGCTTACGCCTTTACCAAACCTCGTGGTTCCAAACGAGCGGTCGTTCGACCGTATCATAACGGGCTCGGCGGTCGATTCGAGTATAGGAAAGACAAGCTCGCGAATCTGTGTTTTCGGCGACGGGCTATTATGCCACGACGGCGAAAGTTGGCAGATCGAAATCGCCCCGGGTACCGTCCCGCGGCTGCGGTCCGTGGTCATGGAAGATCCATTTATCGCGGTTGGCGAGCGAGGCACGATCTTGGTAAGAACAGCTCTTGAACGGCCCTGGGAAGCTATCAAGAGCGGAGCGACGGAGACCCTGATCGGCGCTTCGACCTTTATAGGCAATTTTTCCGTAATCGGAGAGGACGGCTATTGGTACAAATCGACCGGTTACGGCGCGACATCCTGCCGGCAATCGCCGCCGCTGGTCTTTACGGAGCAAGGGATCGTCGTGGATAGCACGGGTCGCGGCTACGTCGAATATTGGAATTACGATGTGGAGCGATATTTTCGATGCGAGTTATCCAAGATCGATTCGCAACCGTTCAAAGCGTTTAGCGCCCTTTATTGCCGCAGTACAAAAAACTTCTTCGCGATAACCGAAAATCGACTCTACGGTCTAACGGGCGAGCTAATTTGTGCGATTTATCAATAGATCGCGCGGACGTCGCTAAGGATCTGAGACCCTTCGCGGATTTACGGCGCGCGATCAATCGCCGACTTCGTGTTCTTCCCGGGAATACCCTCTCTATAAGCTTTTACGAATCGTCCTTGATCAGTCTCGCCATGTAGTGCGCGCTATATCGACGCACCCGCGACTTCTCGAAATACCGCTCCAGGCCCTCCAAACGGCTCAAGACGCCGGAGGGAACAAAGTCGGGTAAGAAGGTGAAGTAGTCGATATCGCTTGACCAACGAGCTGCCTGTACCGCGGGGAGTTGATCGGGAAGGATCCATTTCTCGGTCCCCTCGTCAATGCCCCTTATCAAGGGATAGAGATATCCCATGTAAAACCGAAACAGCGGGTTGATGGTATTCATTTCGTGCAGGAAAAACACCCCCTTTGGCTTCAATACGCGTACGATCTCCTGCAGCGCGCTTTGCTGCTTGTCCGCTTCAATTACGTGGTGGATCACGTTAATCGCGTATATAAAATCAAAATAGTTGTCCTCAAAGGGTAATTTATCAGCGCTGGCCGAACGAAAGTCGATTTGAAGCCCTTGCTCTCGGGTGTTTTTAGTCGCGTGGATCACCTGTTGTTCGGACTGATCGATTCCGAACATCTGATAACCGTAACGGGCCATGGCGATGGTATGCCAACCCTGCCCGCATCCTACGTCAAGCCCGCGCTTTTCACCCGGCCTGCCGGCCGCTCGCAGACTACGCCGCATCGCGTCGACCTTGCGCGTCAACAGGCGATCTCGAATCCAAGGCGGCAGCTCTTCATCGTAAGTGTTGGAAAGGCGATCAAAATGGTCGATCTCTTGATCGGCTCGCAACATCGCTAAAAGCCGCTTGCGAAAGACCGCTAGCGCGATCACGCCGAGCAGGGTGGCGAACCAAACCGTTCCCAAGCGAAATACCAACGCTGCCGTAGCGGCCGGCACCAATCCCAGGCCCGCCTTCTGCAATGAGAGAACGACGGCCGAGCCACTGATGCCGATACCGCTCGGAAGACCGGTCGTGTAACCGAAAATCGAGCTTGCCGCCGCGATGTCAAAGGATGAGACGATGTTGAGCCCGCCGCCCGGCAGCCGCACGACGACCCACAGGGAAAGACCGGTGAGCAGACCGCCGATGAGCGAGCCTATGAGCAGGACGAATACGGCAAATGGTTTTGGAAAGGCGAACCCTCGTACCCGGCGATAGAGCGTTCCGATAGTCAATAGGATTACGAGCCAAAGCAACGCGGAAAGCGCGACATAAATCGATTGTTGCCGGATTAAAGTTATAAACAGACATAGGATCAATAGATCCGAGGACCTTTCCATCAACCAGATCCCCGCGACGTCGAAGCGGTATCGCGCGTGTCGCTTTCCAAGCAGCCAGACGCGCCCGAGCTCGCCGATAAAAAAGGGCGTGAGCAAGGCGGGCATGGTCGCGAGATAGATCAATAAACTATCCTTGGTGCCGACCCTCGCGCCCACCCGCCGAATGAGAAAATGCCAGCGCAGCCAGCGCACCCAGAAATTCAAAAGCGTCAAGATGCTGATCAACGCGAATCCTGTAGAAAGCGCGGGCAGGTTCTGTACCAGATAATCGCGCCCCGCGAGTTGTTGAGCCCGCAGCATCCAGTACGCGGTCAAGCCGAAACCCAAAACCAACCCGAAGGTCACCACGACGACGAAAAACGCTCTGACCAGCGGAGAGCGGATGGATACCGCGACTCTCTTGAACCCGCCCGATGTGCGGGAGCTCAGATCACTCATAATACCTCGTCCGCTCGGCTGCTCTCTCTTAGGCCTCTTCGCCTCCAAATAGAAAACGCTTGATCACCGGAGCGATAACTCTTATTGCATGTCATAGAGTATGATGGTTTGTAAACCTTAACGTTGTAAAAAACTCCGCCGGCGAAAACCGCTTCGCTCGCGGAAAATCGCGCGAACTAGGTGCGTGCTCACTTTTTTTGGTCCTCACTTAGGCTAGAGCCCAAAAACAGTTCCGCGCGCTCTTATTCCATCGCTTTTTTCGCGTTTCCGCTCGACGTTATTTACAACGTTAAGGTAAAAAGTTGATTTCGAGTTGAGCTGTTATCCTCCTCTGGTGATTCGATGAAATCTCTATCCTGGACGGTTGAAATCCGCGCGCGTGTCAACGCGCGACTGCAGGCTTTTTTCGCCGAGAAACGCCGGATTGTCTCGCGGCTCGCTCCCCCCTCGTGTGAGTTGATCGACGAAATCGCGGATCTCACTCTACGAGGCGGCAAAAGGTTGCGTCCGATCACGCTCTTTGTCGGTTTTCGATCCGCCTCGCCCGAGGGCGATCCCGAAGATACCCTGGAGGCTTCGATCGCTCTTGAGCTTTTACAGACCTATTTGCTGATCCATGACGATTGGATGGATCAGGATGAGCGCCGCCGTAACGGACCGACGATTCACGCGAAACTCGAAAAAATTCGCGGGAACAAGCACCTCGGAGGTTGCCTCAGCGTGGTCGCGGGAGACCTTGCTTGCGGATATGCCTGGGAGGCGATCAATCAAGCGCCGTTTCGCCAAGAACGCAAGCGAGAGGCTCTTCAAGAGTTCGCGACGATGCATCAAGATATCGTGTTAGGTCAACATCTCGATCTGATCAGCCACCAGGAGATCGAGCGTATGTACGATCTCAAATCGGGGAGTTACACGGTACGCGGCCCTTTAAAGCTCGGGGCGATCCTCGGCGACGCGACGCGGGAACAACTCGAGATTTTAAACGATTTAAGCCGGCCGATAGGCATCGCCTTTCAATTGCGCGACGACTTGCTAAGCGCGTTTGGAAAGGGAGAGAAGCTTGGGAAACCAGTGGGAAACGATCTACGGGCGGGCAAACACACACTGCTGGTTTCTGAGGCGATGAAGCTGATGAGCGCCGGACAAAAACGCGCCTTCGAGCGCGTTTTAGGAAATAAAGAGGCTACCGATGACGACGTGGCGCAAGCCCTAGGGCTACTTGTAGACTGCGGGGCGAAACAGACCATCGAACAGCGTATCGGCGCGCTGAGTCAAGAAGCGCGCCAAAGGATAAGCGAGTCACCGCTATCGCCGCAGGGCGTCGCGCTCTTGCTGCAACTCATCGACCTGATGTTGGCGCGAGATTATTGAGATGGGAATCGGTCACGGCAAGGTCATACTATTAGGCGAGCACGGCGTCGTGTACGGCCGTCCGGCATTGGCCGCCTCGCTGGGCGTTGGATGCCGCGCCTCCGCAGTTTTTTCGGACGCGACCAGTATCAGAATTGAAAGCGAAGAAAACCAAAAGAGCTTCTCGCGAGCAGGGACCTTTAACCAGCTTAGGGATGTTGAGCTATTCGTCGACCGCCCGAACGAAGTGGACGAAAACGAATCGCTGAGAAGAGCCTTTGCCGCTCTACTCGATACCTATCCGAAACCCATGCCGCATTTGGCTTTGCGCATCGCGAGCGATCTACCGGGCGGCGCCGGGCTGGGATGTTCGGCAGCCCTGGCCGTGGCGGCCACCCGGGCGATCGATTCGCTTATCGGTATTAGTCGTGATTCGACTCAGGTGGCTGAAGCATCCATGGCTTGGGAAAGGATCTTTCACGGAAATCCTTCTGGAATCGACAGCGCGGTGGCGGCTCGAGGCGGCATCGCGGTCTTCTATCGGGGCCGGCCCCTGGAAATGATCGATACGAAACGGTTACCGCTGATGGTGATCGGTCACAGCGGCGAATCAGCCAGTACTCGCGCCATGGTGGAAAAAGTCGCTCTACGGCACGCTCGCTTTCGGAGCGAGCTTGAAGCCTTATTCGATGAAATGGCAGACCTGGTTATTAAGGGCCGAATCGCGCTTGAAACAGGCGATATCGTCGGGTTCGGAGAGCTGATGAACCGCGACCAGGTTCTACTCGATCGATTGCAGGTTTCCACGCCTCGGCTAGAGGAGATGTGCGCCGTCGCTCGCGAGGCCGGCGCCTTGGGGGCGAAGCTTACGGGAGGTGGAGGCGGAGGATGTATGATTGCGCTGGTCGCGGACGAGCAAGCGTCTCAAAACGTGATGGACGCGCTGAAAAAACTCGGATATCAAGCATTTACCGCTCGAGTCGGCGTTGGGGCCGGTTCCGCAAATGAATGCTGAAGAAATAAAACCCGCGAGGCGATCATCGCCCCCGGCCGGTTGGCTGCTGGAAGCGCCGCTGATGAGTTTAACGGTCGGCCTCGGAGCGGTTCAGGCTTGGAACCACCGATTCGCCTTTTCTTCGGAGGACATCGTTTCCTACCTGGACATCGCCGACGCGTATCTTCGGGCGGAGTGGTCATCGACGATAAACGGCATGTGGAGTCCGCTGTATTCCTGGCTCCTAGCATTGGCCCAGGCCGCGCTCAACTGGCCTCCCGCTTGGGATGCATGCCGGGTCAAGCTCGTGAACTTCATCGCCTTCTTGGCCGCACTGCTGTGCTTCAGATTCTTTCTGTATCAGTTGCTACTCTTTAGAATGCAACGCGCGCGGTCATCTACGACTACCGACGTCGAGGTTTTACCCGAGTGGCTTTTAACGATCGGCGGATACGTTCTCTTGCTCTGGTCCACGCTTCGGTGGATCGGTCTTTACTGCGATACGCCTGATATGAGCACCGCCGCTCTCGTCTATCTGGCCTGCGGCCTGCTGTTGCGCTTGCAAGCTCGCGGGGAAAGCCTGATGAGCTATGCCGCCTTGGGCTTGATACTGGGACTGGGCTACCTCTCCAAGGCGGCGCTCTTTCCGCTGGCGTTCGTCTTTCTGGCAGCGGCCCTCCGGATGCACGGCGGGTTTCGCCGATCGGCACCTCGCGTATTGCTCGCTCTTTTCGTTTTCGCGCTCACGGCCGGCCCGTACGTCACCGCGCTTTCACTCGCGAAAAAACGATTCACCTACGGCGACGCCGGAAAGCTGTCTTATGTCTATTGGGTCGACGCGATGGGAGGACGGCTCGGGCCCGATCACCACTGGCAAGGCGGTGATCCTGAATACGGCAAGCCGATACATCCCACGCGACAACTTCACCTAGACCCCGCGCTTTTTGAGTTCGCGACACCGATCGGCGGCACCTACCCGCCCTGGACCGATGTCTCTTACTGGTTCGAGGGCATCCGCGTTCGGTTTTCTCTAATAAAGGCGTGGCCCGTTATCCAAAGAAATCTCGCCTTTTACTGCAAGTCCTTCCTTGCCTGTTTAATTGCAGGCTTTCTTTTACTCGCCTTCGCGGGCGGCCGGCCGGGTAGCTCGGCAATGGCTCTCGGCGAAAAGTGGAGAGTTCTGCTACCAGCCGCGGCGGGCATCGCGATATACCTGACGCCGACGGACTTCGCCGGAAACGACATACCGCTTCAGCCGAGCATGCGGTATATCGCTCCCTTTGTCGTTGTGCTATTCGCAACAGCTTTCGCCGCCGTACGTGTCAGCTCTTCGCGCTTCGCGCGCCGCTTGGTCGCGGCGCTGGCCTGTATCGAACTACTGCTCGCGGGTCTAAAACTGGGCCCGCAGATAACGCTCGAAATAAAAAGGTTCGCGCGGCAAAAGGTCGAGAACCTTCACTGGCAAACGGCGCAGCTTTTGAGCCGCCGGGGGATTTCGCCCGGCGACCGCGTGGCGATCGTCGGTGCTGAATGCGACCACGAGTACTGGGCCCGTTTAGCTCGCGTAAAAATCATCGCGCATATTCCCGACATCGCCGCGTTTGAGGCGGTGGACTCGGCGACCCGCGCCTCGGTTTTTCGCTTGGTCGAAAGCACCGGCGCGAGCGCGCTCGTTTGGAGGCAGGTCGACGGCAGCTATCTCGTTCACCTATTCCGCGCTACCGAGTGAGTCCCGGATACAGGGCGGCGCGCGTTCTCGGCCGGAGAAATGTTTGTTGTTGACGCGGAGAAAACCCGATTTACGATATGAACCTTAACGTTGAAAAAAACGTCGAGCGGAAACGCGAAAAAAGCGATGAAATAAGGGCGCGCGGAACTTTTTTTTGGACCGCAGCTTAGTGCACCCTAAG